>JAFDHF010000021.1 GCA_019308905.1 Deltaproteobacteria bacterium | reverse complement strand
GGAGAACTTCGACAGACTCTCAATCAGCCCGTCCAGACGACCTCCTTCCAAAAGCCGGTCCATCCGGCCCAGGGTCGCAATGACACGCTGTTTGGGTTTTCCCTCTTCCCGGTAGCTTTCAACAATCTGAAGGTATTCGTGAACGGTCTTTTTGGTCTTGAGCTTCTTGAGTCTGGTAAACATGACATTTCATATCTACCAGAAAGAATCAATTATGTCAAGAAACAAATTACTATTATTGGCATTACACTTTTTTCATTCTCAAAAACCGCATCTAACGATTTCAATAGGTTATGGTAAAATATGCCCTATTTCGGGCTTCCAACTGTCGAAAAAAAGTCGAGCCGAAGACCAGCATCTACCCCACTTTCATGGCACAGGCACGCCAAGGTTCAATTTGCAGATCAGACCCCGCGTACGACGGCCTTAGTCGGAAAATCTTTCCACCTTTGCCTTCTGTCTGAGCTGCTCTATGTACCGCTTTGTCTCCTGCTGGGTCTTCTCGCTCCTGAGAAAGGCCTCGATCTTTTCCCTGACGTCATCATAGGCGATCGTCGTTTCGGGCTTCCTTCCCGTCACTTTTATGATGTGGTACCCGAACCTGGTCTCGACTATATCGCTCACTTCGCCCGGTTTTAGGGCGAAGGCCGCGTCTTCAAAAGGCTTTGCCATGTCTCCCCGCTTGAAGTAGTTGAGGTCTCCTCCTCTGGGAGCACTCGGGCCCTGGGAGAACTCCTTGGCAAGAGCCGCAAAGTCCCCGCCTTTGCGCAGCTTCTCTTGAATCGATTCTATCTTCCTCCGTGCCTCGGCCTTCTGCGCCTCGCCTGCCCGCGGATCGACCTTGACCAGGATATGGCTGGCCCGCACCTGCTCCGGCCGTCTGAAGAACCTGGGGTGGCTGTCGTAATACTCCCTGCATTCCTTCTCAGAGACAGTGATCTTGCCAGAAACCTGCCCGTCTATCAACTGCTGGATGGCCATCTCTCGCTCGATCTGAGACCGAAGGGTATCTTCGCCCAGATTCATCTGGCTCAGGGCACTCTTAAATTCGGCTTCGCTGGAAAACCCCTTTCTCAGATTGTCCATCTCCTTGTCGACCGCGGTTTGGTCGACCCTGATGGCTCTTCTCTGGCTCTCCCTGTAAAGTAACTCCCGATTTATCAGGCTTTCCAGGACCTGCTTCCTTATGGCCGAGAGCTGGGAATCGCTGAGAGGCCTCCCCCTGCTGGCGAACATCTGCCGTACACGGCTCATCTCCGTGTCAAGCTGCTCCTCGGTGATCGCGGAACCGTCCACCACGGCGACCTTCTTCTCTGATGGCAGTCTCTCATCTTCCGCTACAGAGAAACCGGCACCCACAAGGATCGAGACGACCGCAAGCCCACAAAAGAATCTCCTAACCTTTGGTTCCATTACATTGTCTCCCTTCGAATACGACGGATCTACAAAACCCCAGTCTCCAACGAACCCACCCCGGCCTCTGCGGGGCCCGCTCTGCTCCACATGAGTCCGGTGTCCGCCGCCAGGTCGGTCTTACTTCGATTCCAGCGCGACCAACTCTATGTCAAAAGTGAGGGTATGCCCTGCAAGGGGATGATTCAGGTCGAGAACTGCAAAATCCTCGCCGAGTTCCGTAATCCATACCACAAGGGTTTCGCCTTTGACCTCTGCATGGAGCGGGTCTCCAACCTGGGCGCCCTCGGGCACCATGTTGCGCGAAACACGCTGTTCGAGTTCGGGAAGGCGCTCTCCGTACCCGCTTTCAGGTTCCACGGTGACGGTTTTCGACTGACCGGGCCGCATGCCCAAGACGGCCTCGCTCACACCCAGGATCACCTCACTGCCCCCGGCACTGAACTTCAAGGGAGCCCGGCCGTGGGAGCTGTCAAAAATCGTGCCGTCCTCCAGTCGGCCGGTGTAATGGATCTGGACCTGATCTCCCGGTTTTGCAATCTCCATGAACTTCTCCTTTTCTTTTCCGAGTTTGATCTGCCGATAAACCCGGAAGGCTCGCAGACGGCCTTTCATGCGCGGCCGAACAACACGCCCCCGCCGGGAGTATCCCAGCCGATCATCACCGGAATTTCAAAAAGACAAAGAAAACCTCAGGATCCTAGAAAGTCCTGAGGTCTCTCGAACAAACAAACCTTTCGGGCTCCCCAAGAAGCCGATATTTTCATTATACCGTGAAGGTCCCTCAAGATCAAAGGGCTTTTCGAAAAGATTCCGGGGCTGCCACAACCCCGCCCTTCATGCGGATCGGCCCTGTCAACGGCCCGTCTCAATGCCTCACGAGGGAACTTTCCTCTGCCGTGGTCAGCGGCGGGGGAGCAAAGAGGGGTTCTGCCATGACCTCCCTCTCCTCCTTCAATACCCGCGGCTCATCGAGAGCAAGGGACCTTCTCAGGACCTCGTCCATGTGGGCCACAGGAACGAGCTCAACGGCCTTGCGGATCTTGGGTGAGATCTCCTCGGTGTTCTTCAGGTTCTCTCTGGGTATCAGAACAGTCTTGATTCCCATCCGATGGGCCGCCAGAATCTTCTCCTTGAGCCCACCCACGGGGATCACCCGGCCCCGCAGGGTGATCTCTCCGGTCATGGCCACACTGTTCCGAGCGGGAACCCGGGTAAGAGCAGAGACGATCGCCGTGGCAATGGTAATACCCGCCGACGGACCGTCCTTCGGGATCGACCCCTCGGGAATGTGCACGTGGAGGTCCACCTTCTGGTAGAAGTCCTTCTCCAGTCCCAGGTTCTTTGCCCGAGACCGGACATAGGTCATGGCAGCCTGGGCCGACTCCCTCATGACCTCACCCAACTTCCCGGTGATGATCAGGTTTCCCTTTCCGGGCACTACTGTCGCCTCGGTCACAAGCAGCTCGCCGCCCGCCTCGGTCCAGGCCAATCCGTTGACCATCCCGATCTGGTCCTCTTTCTCTCCCCTTGCGTCCCGGTAGATGGGGATGCCGAGGTATCTTTCGAGGCTTCGAGCTGTGATCCTGGCCCGGGCGCCCTGACCCTCCTTGATCACACGCTTGGCCACCTTGCGGCAGATAGAGGCGATCCGCCGTTCCAGATCTCTCACACCCGCTTCCCTTGTATAGAGTTGAACGATCCTCTGAATGGAACCCTCAGAAAACCGGAGATTTTCCGGTGAAAGTCCATGAGCCTCCCTCTGCTTGACGATCAGAAACCGTTTGGCGATGTTGAGCTTCTCCAGCTCGGTATACCCGGCGATCCTTATCACTTCCATCCTGTCCCTGAGGGCCGGAGGAACGGCCTGAAGAGTGTTGGCTGTCGTGATGAACATCACCCTCGACAGATCATAGTCCACACCGAGGTAATGGTCATTGAAGCTCTGGTTCTGCTCCGGGTCCAGAACCTCGAGCAGTGCCGCCGACGGGTCTCCCCGGAAGTCTGCGCTCATCTTGTCCACCTCATCCAGGAGAAAAACCGGGTTACTCGAACCGGCCTTCTTTATGGACTGGATGATCTTACCCGGCATCGACCCCACGTATGTCCGCCGGTGTCCCCTGATCTCCGCCTCGTCACGAACACCTCCCAAAGAGAGACGGACGAAATTCCTCCCCGTGGCCCGGGCGATCGACCTTGCAAGGGAAGTTTTGCCGACTCCGGGAGGTCCTACAAAGCAGAGAATGGGTCCCTTGATCCTGTCCACCAGCCTCTGAACGGCCAGGTATTCGAGTATCCTTTCTTTCACATCCTTAAGCCCGTAATGGTCCGCTTCCAGGATGCTCTCCGCCTCCTCGATGTCTGTCTTTTCCTCTGTGTAGCGGTTCCAAGGCAGGGAGAGGAGCCAGTCGATGTAGCTCCTTACAACCGCCGCCTCGGCAGAACTGGGAGACATCAACCTCAGCTTCTTGAATTCCTTTTCCACTTTTTGTGATGCCTCCTTGGACATCCGCCCTTTCCTGATTCTGTCTTCGAGCTCCTTCAATTCACGGCTGAACTCGTCCCTCTCCCCCAGTTCCTTTCTGATCGCTCTGATCCGCTCGTTGAGATAGTATTCCTTTTGGGTCTTCCCTATCTGTTTCTTGATCCTTGACTCTATCTTCTTTTCGACCCGAAGGATTTCGAGTTCCCCCTCAATCAAACCAAGCAGGCATTCCAACCGTCCTGCAGGGCTTGCTGTCTCGAGCAGCTTCTGTCGGTCCTCGATTTTCAAGTTGAAATAGGCTACCAGATAGTCGGCCAGTATGCCGGGGTCTCTGATCTGAGAGGCCGTTTCCAGAATCCCAGGCGGAACCTTCGGATTCAATCGTATGTAATTCCTGAAAGCCTCCTTGGCCGAGCGAAGAAGCGCTTCCACCTCGTGAGAAGATGGCTCGTCAGCCCTCAACGGACTGACCGCTGCCTGGAGAAAATCCCCGGCAGGAACAAACCTGTCGATCTCGACCCTCTCCTGCCCTTCCATCAGCACCTTTACGGTCCCGTCCGGGAGTTTGAGCAGCTGTACGATTGATCCAAGGACAGCCACCCTGTAGATGTCATCTGCTGCAGGATCGGACTGTCCGGCGTCCTTCTGTGTCGCGAGGATCACCCTCTTCTCGTTGTCCAGGGCGAACTGCAGGGCACGAATCGATTTCTCCCTTCCCACGAAGAGGGGAACGACCATTCGAGGGAAGACCACGATGTCCCGTAATGGAAGAAGGGGAAGGATCTGATGACGGCGGGAACTCGAAGATCGATCTTTAGCGCGAGGCTGACCCATAGCGTAATTGTCCTCCGGCCCGGTGATCTCACCTTACATATCGGATCTTGGGGCTGGAAGATTGAGGAGATTTTAGGCTACCTCAGCCTCGCTCTCGTAGAGAACAATCGGGCTTTCGTTCTTCTGGATTACCTCTTCGCTGATAATGCACTCCCTGATATTTTTCTCGGATGGGATGTCGTACATGATGTCGAGCATGACGTTCTCGAGAATGGCCCGGAGGCCCCGCGCCCCGGATTTTCTCCTCACAGCCTCCCTGGCCACGGCTTTCAGCGCGCCGTCGGTAAACTTCAGCGTGACGTTTTCGAGTTCGAAGAGCTTCTGATACTGCTTGACCAGCGCGTTACGAGGCCGAACGAGAATATCCACAAGGGCGTCGATACTCAGCTCTTCGAGAGTCGCAATGACCGGGAGGCGGCCGATGAACTCCGGAATGAGTCCGAATTTGAGCAGGTCCTCGGGTTGGACCTCCCTAAGGATGGATGAACCATCCTGCGCTCTCCTCTCGCTCACGTCGGCCCCGAATCCCATGGTCTTGCCGCCCACCCTCTGTTCCACGATCTTGTCCAGTCCGACAAAAGCACCCCCGCAGAGAAAGAGGATGTTGGTTGTATCGATTTGGAGAAACTCCTGCTGGGGATGTTTTCTACCGCCTTTGGGTGGAACGCTGGCCACGGTCCCCTCGATGATCTTCAAGAGGGCCTGCTGGACCCCTTCTCCGGAGACGTCCCTGGTGATCGAGGGGCTGTCGGATTTCTTGGATATCTTGTCGATTTCGTCGATGTAGATAATCCCGCGCTGGCAGCGCTCCACGTCGTAGTCCGCTGTCTGGAGAAGGCTCAGGATGATATTCTCTACGTCCTCTCCCACGTATCCCGCCTCGGTCAAAGAGGTGGCGTCGGCGATGGTAAAAGGAACGTCAAGAATCTTGGCCAGGGTCTGGGCCATCAGGGTCTTGCCCGACCCGGTGGGACCGATCAAGAGGATATTGCTCTTCTGGAGTTCCACGTCCCCCAGGCTCACCTTTGTATCGATCCGCCTGTAGTGGTTGTGGACGGCTACGGAGAGTATCTTCTTGGCCCTTTCCTGACCGATGACATACTCATCCAATCGTGCCTTGATCTCTGCAGGCTTCGGAACGGCCACCTTTGAAGAAATCAGCCTCTCTTCTTCGGTCTCTTCGGCGATGATCTCGTTGCACAGTTCGATGCACTCGTCACAGATGTACACGGTCGGACCCGCAATGAGCTTCCTTACCTCATCCTGGCTCTTCCCACAAAACGAGCAGTGGAGAATCGACCCCGGGTTACCGCTCTCTTTGTCCTTCGCCATCGTATCCCTCCAACGATGTCATGATTCTTTCGGGGAGACAGGCCTTCTCACGACGACCTCATCGATGATGCCGTAAGCTTTTGCCTGCTCGCCCGTCATGAAAAAATCCCTGTCCGTATCCTTCTCAATCTTCTCCAATGTCTGGTGGGTGTGCTTGGAAAGAATACGGTTTATCTCCTCCCTCATTCGGAGAATCTCCCTGGCCTGAATATCCACGTCCGAAGCCTGACCCTGGAACCCTCCCATGGGTTGGTGGATGAGGATACGCGCATGGGGAAGGGCATACCTTTTGCCCTCCTGGCCTGCCGACAGCAACAGTGCACCTATGCTGGCGGCCTGTCCCATACACAACGTCGAGACCTGTGGCTTGATATACTGCATCGTATCGTAAATGGCAAGTCCTGCCGTGACAACCCCTCCTGGGGAATTGATATAGAGATGAATGTCCTTATCCGGGTCCTCGGATTCCAGGAAGAGCATCTGGGCGATAACGAGATTCGCCACGTCATCGTCCACCGCCGTCCCGACAAAGATGATCCTTTCTTTCAGGAGCCTGGAATAGATATCGTAAGCCCTCTCTCCACGGCCGTCCCTCTCAACTACAATCGGTATGAGTGCCATCACTGCTCCCCGCCACGCACTTTTCCTTGAAGGTCGGTCACCCGAGCTTTCTCGCGGAGAAACCGGAGCGTCTTCTCCTCGAGAAGCCTGGCTCTAAGACCCTCTGCGCGGTTCTCTTTCGAATAGTACGCCTCCACCTGGCTCTTGGTCCGGTCCGCTCTCCCGGCAATCCCTTCAAACTCCCGGTCGAGCTCCCCCTGAGAGACCTCGATCCCCTCCATCTCGGCAATCCTGTTGAGAAGCAGGGTCGATTTGACCAGCCGGACCGCCCTTTCCCGGTAATCCTCCCTCAACCTCTCCTCATCCAGTGCGGCTGAGTTCAATTCAACCCCCTGGTATGCCAGCCCGAGCTTGAGTTCCCGAATCAAGGCGTCGATCTGCCTTTCCACCATGCTCTGGGGGACCTCGAACCGGTTTTTCTCGATCAGATGATCGAGAATCTGCTCGTTCATTTCCCTCTCGACCTCGAGTCGCTTCTCCTCTTCAATCTCCCCTCTGACTTTTTCCCGCAGTTCCTCCAGCGACTCGGAACCCAGATCCTTTGCAAACTCATCATCCAACGGGGGAATCACCTTCTCGCGGATCTCCCTGACTTTCACACGGAAAGAGGCTTTCTTGCCGGCCAACGCCCTGTCCCTATGGTCTTCCGGGAAAACTGCCTCTATCTCTCTCTCTTCATCACACCGGGCCCCGACCAGGCCGTTCTCTATCTCCCCTGCGAACCTGCCCGCTCCTATCTCGACGGAGACCCCCTGCCCTTGGCCGCCCTTGAAAGGCTTGCCGTCCATGGTTCCCCGAAAATCGATCAGGACGAAGTCTCCCTCCCGGACAGGCCTCTCCTCTTCGATTCTCCTCAACTGAGCGTGGAGTTGTTGCAGCCGGGCGAGTCTTTCGGCGACTTCCTTCTCTTCGACCCTTATCTCCCCTTTGGTCACAGGGATTCCGACATAGTCATCCACCTTGATCTCGGGTTCCACCTCCACGACAGCAGAATACCTGAAGGGTTTTCCCTCGGTCAAACCCTCGTTCTCCAGATTCGGGAGAGAAACGGGGAGAATCTTGCTTTCCGAGATAGCTCCCTTGTAGGTACTCTCGATGAGCCTTGAGATGACCTGTTCTGTCACGTAATCGTTATAGTAGCGCTTCAGGATCTCGCGGGGAATCTTGCCGGGTCTGAACCCCTTGACCTTTGCGGTCTTTCTCAACGCGACGTAGACGTCCTCGATCTCCTTCTTGACGGCTTCTTGAGGGACGACGACGTGGATTCTCTTCCGAGTAGGTCCAAGCTCCTCAACCCTGACATCCATGTCCGACTCTCTTTACCTCCCATCCCGGTCCATCTGAACATCCCGGCGAAACCATGCGAGAGGGGGGACTCGAACCCCCACGGCTTTCACCACTGGATCCTAAATCCAGCGCGTCTACCAGTTTCGCCACCCTCGCAAAAAGAGTTAAGAGAACGCTCTCCACGCCTCTTAACTCTTTTCCGAAAAACCCGATGACCCGTGGAGGAATCGAACCTCCAACCTACTGATTAAGAGTCAGTTGCTCTGCCTAATTGAGCTAACGGGTCCTAATCCCATTTATTATTGGGAAAGCATTGCAAAAGGACTTGCTCCGGGATCCCTCGAGGATTTCGAGATTCTGAGCGACCCAGCCACATGCGATCTCTCGTAGGCCAGGACTCGTAATATATTATCCACATTTGGCTAGTCCGTGTCAATACTCGAAAAATCGGAGCCCTCTTTGCCTCCGGCCAGGGTGAACCTCCATTTGCAAAACATGTCCTCAGGGTGAGGATCAGGTGGGGCAAAGACGCACTCAACCCGGATCCGCTCGTCGACCTCGCCGGCAAAACTCCTGAATTCACCCCAGTGCATCTCCTTGCACGAATACTCCCCCAACCCCCGTTTGAGCCTCGCCTCCTGGGCAGGACAGCGGGGCACGGAGACGATCACCTCCTCGTCTGTCTGGTCGATGTCGTAACCGGCCAACATCTGCCATGGAAAGTATTTCAGAGTTCTCACGAACCCGGCGAGCCCCTTTTCCTTGATCTCCAGCCGCCGTATCAAATCCCTCGCGGCCATTCCGGCCACTTTCTCCCAGACCCTGGCATTGATCTTTTCCGCCACCTGCCGGCCGAATTCCCTCTCCATGTAAATAAACCAGAAAGCATCCACCACCCGGTAATGCCACAGTAAGAACTCCACATACTCCCTTAGAGTGGAAGCATCCATTCTGTCCAAGGGTTCGAGATTCACCGTTCGGCCTCTTTACGAAACACAATCTCCCCATGTCCCGGGATTGTCGAGCGCCTGGTCAAATGGCCTGCAACACCCGTGGAAATCATGTGGATAAACAGAACCGTTGAATCCATAGACCACCGTGAGCAGAGAGCGACTGGAGGGCAGCCACGTTCCCCCTATGCAACAAAAAGACCTACTTTCGAGGAGTTAGACCTGATCCGAGAGGCACTCACAAGGGCCGAGAGAAAGCTGCCCGGTCTTGCCCGGCTCATACCTATAAATGTGGACAGGCGGTAGATCTCTTCACCCCCCAAGGCCTCTTTCACTGCACGGCCGACATGCTCTATGGTCAGATCCGGCCGCTGCCCCTGCCGTTCAACCCGAGGCTGGAAATCTTCCCAGAGAGCCCAAGTGGTACGCCCGGAGGGATTTGAACCCCCGACCTGCGGATTCGAAGTCCGACGCTCTATCCAGCTGAGCTACGGGCGCATATCCTCGCAGTGCAACACCATCAACCGCCCTATGGACAGTCAGACCACCAGCCCTTGCAAAACCAGGGTGAGTGATGGGACTCGAACCCACGACCTCTGGGGCCACAACCCAGTGCTCTAACCAACTGAGCTACACCCACCAAACAACCACCAAGGCAAATCCCCACGCGGCTTCTCTCACAGACTCCAGGAGGATAACCGTGCCGCAGACACCCCTTTCGCCATCTCCTCCGGTCGGCGCGGGTTGCAAAAAAAGCGAAACCTGTCGCAGACCCGCCGCCTCCTTTGTATGTGTCGATTCTACCAATCAAATCTCTGAAAGTCAATCTCTCCGGCCTCCCGAAGTTGCCCCGCGTCGGGGAAAGCCTTGTCCCGGAGCGGCACCGCCCAACGGGCCGAGCCCCCCTTCGACGAGGGCATAGCCCTTCTGCCGGGTACAACAGGCTTTGGCTCGTGGTACCGGGGATGCCGGGCCCGGCCCCGTACAAGCCGGTCCTCCAGGATTCCAGAGCATTGCCGCTCCATACCATGATTTCTTAGAGAAAGCAAAACAGGGTGTGACCGAGCCGATAACAGGTGCCAGGTCATACTGGGATGAGGGGCTCCGCATAGTCTCCCCCCGGAGGAATTTTGATCTCAAAATCGGCGTGAGAATCCTGTTCGATGCCGGGGATATCGACGCCGATCAAGAGTTGGAGACGGCCTTTCCAGGCCTGGACGGCCCTGAAACGGATCTCCGGCAAATGCGCGTCTATGTATTGGGAAGGGTATACGATGCCTTCGATTTCAAGCTCCACATCGATTTTGCCAATGTGGCCGAAATAAAGGACAACCTGTTTCGCATCACGAAGATTCCCTTTCTCAGGCCATTCGTATTCGGCAACCAGAAGGAGCCAATCTCACTGGAAAACATCGCCTCCCTGACAAACAGCACCTTCATGGAGAGGGCCTTGCCGACCAAGGCGTTTTCGCCGAGCCGGAACATAGGAATCACGTATAACAGGGCAGCCCTGGACGAGCGGATGACCTGGGCTGTGGGCGGGTTTTTGAACACGGATTCGGGCAGTGAGCTGGGAGAGGCCAGGGATCGAATAAGCGGGATCAACGGCCTTGACCTCACAGCCCGCATCACGGGGCTTCCATGGTACACAGACCAGGGCAGAAGCCTCCTCCACGTGGGCCTCTCATACGGCCACCAATTCACCGATGTCTTGGGCAGCGACGGTCATACGAGATAGAGGGCACGTCCCGAGTCATTCCTCACCGACGTCCGACTCATGGTCAACTATGTGCGGGCCCGCGCCAAGGACCGTGCCAATCCCCCCCTGGTTGACAAAGGGCGGGCAGATATCTTCCAGGGCCGTTTCCAGATCGATTTCTGAGCAACTTGCACCTGCGGCACCTCCGGCCTGGATATTGAGGACGGAAATGGGTTAAATTATCCCTGAACCGACAATTTGCGATTTTGAGAGGCGAAGCGGCGAAGAATCCCTCTGCTTGTAAATCTCAGATTCTTCGCTCGCCCGCTCAGGTGGAACCGCTCGGGCCTGTCCGTTCCCCCGGTTCAGGGCAGGCTCTTGAGCGAAGCGATGGCCTCGCAACCGGACACACATGCACCAAGACGATTCTAGGTCAAAGGGGTTCCGGATTCTCATCGCCGTGGCGGCGTTCGTGGTCGTTGTGGCGGGAATGCGGGCTGCCGAAACTCTGCTCGTACCCTTCCTCTTGTCCGCCTTTATTGCGATCATATGTGCCCCTCCCATGTTCTGGCTGCGGCGAAGGGGCCTTCCCACGGCCGTGGCTTTGCTGATCGTCATAGGTGCAATCATGGGAATCGGGCTTGTCATGGGCACCCTTATCGGAGCCTCGCTCAGCGACTTCTCCAGAAATCTGCCCCTTTATCAGACACGGCTGCAGGAGGAAGCAGCGGCTCTGATACCCTGGCTCAGGGATATGGGCGTCAAGGTTTCCGATCAGGTCCTCCTGAAGCATTTCAATCCTGGAGTGGTCATGCGGCTCGTGGCGAGCACTCTCGGCCGGTTGGGCGGGGTCCTCACCAACGCCTTCTTGATACTGCTGACAGTGATCTTCATTCTCCTTGAGGCCTCGAGCTTTCCAGCCAAACTCCGCGCCATCATGAACGACTCCGATCCATCGCTCGGCGCTTTCGACAGGGTCATAGATGATGTGAAACACTACATGGCAATGAAGACGTTGGTGAGCCTCGCAACGGGTATCTGCATCACTATCTGGCTTGCAGTCCTCGGTGTCGACTACCCTTTGTTGTGGGGCCTTTTGGCCTTTCTGCTCAACTTTGTGCCCAACATCGGCTCGATCATCGCCGCGGTTCCGGCAGTCCTTCTGGCCTTTGTCCAGCTTGGGGTAAGATCGGCTCTGCTGGCCGGGCTCGGATACTTGCTGGTAAACGTCGTGATAGGGAACGTGATCGAACCGCGCTTCATGGGGCGGGGACTGGGCCTGTCGACCCTGGTCGTTTTCGTTTCCCTGGTCTTTTGGGGTTGGGTTTTGGGCCCGGTGGGAATGCTGCTTTCTGTTCCCCTGACCATGACCGCGAAAATCGCTCTTCAGAGCAACGACGAGACCCGGTGGTTGGCCGTTCTCCTGGGATCAGGGGCACCGGCCGAATCCGTTTCGCCAAGGCCTCCGCAGGCTTCAAGGGTCGAGTCGTCCGGAGAGGAAGCCGATGAGTAGGAGGAGTATGTTGCCTGTTGCGATTGCGGCGGTCGGACTCGCTCTGGGAGGGTGCAGCAGCCACCTGACACGGACTCCCATCGATCCATCCGCGATTCCGGACCAGAAATACGACGTCACCGTGTACAGGAGGTTCATGTCCTCCTCTTACGCGGTCCTGTTTGATATCCCCGACGACGGTAGAAAGGTCTTCATGAAGAACCTCAAGTTCACCCAAAGGGTTGGAAGGGACTCTCCCAGTGTGTATGTGGAGGAATTCCAAGACCGCATCAAGTATTACAGAACCGTCGAAATCGGCGATAAAGACGGTCCGGTGAGAGGATACCTCATCCTGTCCAGCACCTTGAACTACTGGCTGAGTCCTGCGGGAGAAAGGATCATGGTCGGCATCGAGCCTGACCCAGCCTATTCCTATGGACTCCCATAGGGTCCTTTGCCTTTTGTGCAAGACAAATCCCGGGCTCCCTTTCCCACACCTGCCGTTCCGCAACGGGCCCCACCCGGGCTTGAGTTCTTCTCACGAGTTGCAAAACGGGGCGGCTCGCTACGGCTTCTGCTGCAGCTGGTTCGCAACGGCCTGGGTAGCCCGCCGGACCGCCTCGGGGTCCCCCAGGTAGTAGCTGCGTATCGGCGTCAGATCGTCCTCGAGTTCGTAGACCAGAGGAATCCCCGTAGGGATGTTGACACCGGCGATCTTGTCGTCAGGAATCCGGTCGATGTACTTGACGAGACCCCGCAGGCTGTTGCCGTGGGCGGCGATGAGTACGCGCTTGCCCGACTGCACCGCCGGAACTATCTCTTCCCTTGCATAGGGAAGAAGGCGGTCAATCGTATCTTTCAGGCACTCCGTGAGGGGAAGCTCCTCGACGGAGAGATCTGCATAGCGCGGGTCATTGCCCGGGTAGCGCGGATCGTCGCGGGTGAGGGCGGGTGGCCTGACATCGTAGCTGCGGCGCCACAGCTTGACCTGTTCCACCCCGTGCCGCTCAGCTGTCTCCGCCTTGTTCAATCCCTGGAGAGCTCCGTAGTGCCGTTCGTTGAGGCGCCAACTCCGGTAGACAGGGATCCACATGAGATCCATCTCTTCGAGCACAAGCCAGAGAGTCTTGATGGCCCTCTTGAGTACCGAGGTATAGGCGATGTCGAAGACGTACCCCTCCCTCTTCAGGATGCGGCCGGCCTCGACGGCTTCCTGGATTCCTTTCTCGTTCAGCGGGACGTCTGTCCAGCCGGTAAACCGGTTCTCCCTGTTCCACTCGCTCTCGCCGTGGCGGAGCAGTACAACCCTTTTCATAAGGAGTCACCTCTTTCAACCGGGATCGTTTTGATCCGTGCGGCCGACCATTCTCCCAATCTTTGTCAGAATCGTACCGGTCTCACAAAGGCTTCCTTGCCCGCATACCGTGCAGTGCTACCCAGATCCTCCTCGATACGGAGGAGCTGGTTGTACTTCTCAACACGCTCTCCCCGGGCAGGAGCGCCGGTTTTCAGATGCCCCGCATCCAGGGCCACGGTCATATCGGCGATGAAACTGTCCACCGTCTCGCCGCTGCGGTGGGAGACAAAGGCCCCCCATCCTGCCCGCTGGCACATCCTTACCGCTTCAATCGTCTCGGTCAGGGTACCGATCTGGTTGAGCTTGATAAGAGCGGCGTTGGCCGTCTTCTCGCGGATGCCCCTGGCGATATACTCCACGTTGGTGACAAAGAGGTCGTCCCCCACCAGTTCGATCACGCCGCCCAAACGCCCGTTGAGTATCTGCCAGCCTTCCCAGTCGTCCTCGGCCAGCCCGTCTTCCAGCAGGCAGATGGGATAGGTGCTGACGAGCTTCTCGTAGTAGTCCACCATCTCGCCAGCGGTACAGGTACGCTTCTCGGTGCGCAGCCTGTAAGTACCGTTCTCGAAAAACTCACTCGATGCAGGATCGAGGGCGATGCCCACGTCTTCACCGGGCCTGAGGCCGGCCTTCTCGATAGCCTTGACGATAAACTCCAAGGGCTCCTCGTTGGAAGATACCCTAGGGGCGAATCCTCCCTCATCACCTACCCCTACATGGTGGTCCGCTTCCATCAGCACCGACCGGAGGGCCTGATAGATCTCGCTGGCCCACCGCAGCGCCTCACGGAAGGTCCCTGCCCCATAAGGACCGATCATGAACTCCTGAAAGTCGGCACCCTGCCACCTGGCATGGACCCCACCGTTCATGACATTGAGCATGGGCACGGGAAGCCGGACAGCCCCCACCCCACCGAGGTACCGGTACAGGGGAAGACCGGCCGCCATCGCCGCAGCCCTGGCCACGGCCAGAGAGACGCCCAAAACGGCATTGGCTCCGAGTTTGGCCTTGTTGGCAGTTCCGTCCAGCTCGATAAGCGCCCTGTCGATTGCCGCCTGGTCCCTCACATCCCGGCCCTTCAAGGCGTCGTTGATGGGACGATTGACGTTGTCAACCGCTTTGAGCACCCCCTTGCCACCGAAGCGCTTGGGATCGCCGTCACGCAACTCCAATGCCTCACGGGAGCCGGTGGAGGCTCCAGAGGGTACGGCAGCCCTCGCGGTGATCTCGCAGGCCAGCCTCACCTCCACCTCCACGGTGGGATTGCCACGGCTGTCGAGAATTTCACGGGCCATGACATTCGTGATCTGTGTGCGATTTTGTCCAGACATCGGTCACCATCCTTTCTTTCAGTATCCGATCGCGCTTGCTGCCTCCTTGAGGATCTGCGCGCTCTTGCGAAGTTCCGAGTGCTCCTTTTCGGAAAGCGCGGGCGGAAGCGTTGCCACAACACCCATGGCGCTCACCACTCTCGGGATTGACACGGTCACCTCTTCGACCCCCTCGACCTCAGGGGTGAAGGCGGAGACCGTGAGAACCGCCCGCTCGTCATCACGAATGGCTCGGGCAATCCGGGCGATTCCGGCTCCGATCCCATAGTAGGTCGCCCCCTTTCCCTCGATTATGCGGTAAGCCGCACGCCTCACACCGTCGTCCACCCTCGACTTGATCTCTTCGGTCACCGGGCGGCCGCTCTGCTCGGCAAAGTCAAGCAGGGGGACACCCCCCACCTTGGCGCTCGACCAGACCAGCACCTCTGAATCCCCGTGCTCGCCCAGTACGTAGGCGTGAACCGACTGCGGTGCGACCCCGAGATATTCTCCCAACAAGGTGCGGAATCGAGCCGTGTCCAGGATGGTTCCAGACCCGATGACCCGCCCGGCAGAGAGGCCCGAGATCCGCGTAACGACCTGGGTCATTACGTCCACGGGGTTGGAAACAATTAGTAGCATGCTTTCCGGGGCATACTCAAGTACCCGGGGGATGACCTTCCCGAACACCTCTGCGTTGCGCTCCAGAAGCTGGAGTCTCGTCTCCCCGGGCCGTTGGCCCACTCCACAGGCAAGCACCACAAGGCCCGCTCCTTTGAGCTGGGGATAGTCCCCGGCAGAGATACGCACCGGCCCGCCGAAAGGGGTCGCATGGAGTATGTCCTCGGCCTGGGCTCGTGCCAGGTCTGCGTTGAGATCGAGAAGAACCACCTCGCTTGCGGCCCCGCTCAGGGCAATGGCGTAAGCCCCCGTGCTGCCGACAAACCCGCTTCCCACTACACCGACCTTCATGGATCAACCCCCGATCTATTCCGGTGATTTCAGGATCCGGATCCCAAACCAAATCCTGATGTCAAAATGCCGGAGCTTTTGCTCCCCCTCATGCCTCGGTCAGGCATAAAGCCCGCCAGTACCATCACGAAAATGTCCCGTCGTTCATCGCGCCTTCGCAGCCCCACGCCTTCGCGAAGAGCGCAGCGTTCTGGTAACAGGAATGCCCGGTGAGAGCCGGATCTCTTCGTCCTCGTGCCGGATAACCAGGCTCCCACCTTCCCGCAAGGAGTACGTGACAGACTCTCGGCCGACATCCACTTCCAGCACCTGGCCGCGAATCCTCAAAGGAAACCGAATCCGCTTCGCCTTCCCGGGCAGCGGCCTCGGGTTGAAGGAGATCCGCCCTTCATGATCCCTCATGCCCGCAAATCCATATACCAGGGAGATCCAGGTTCCGCCCACCGAGGCAATATGGATTCCGTCCTGGGTGTTACCTGCCACATCGGCGAGATCCATGAGCACCGCGTAAGTGAAATACTCCATGGCCTGTTCCGGATAGCCGATCTCCGAGGCCAAGACACTCTGGATGCAGACCGAAAGTGAGGAATCCCCCGTGGTCAATGGGTCGTAGTAGTCGAAGTTGCGTTTTTTCTGCTCCTGCGAGAAATCCTGTCCCAGAAGAAACATGGCCAGCACGATATCCGCCTGTTTGATCACCTGGTGCCGGTATATCACGAGAGGATGATAGTTGAGGAGAAGGGGGTACTTGTCTGCCGGGGTATCGGCAAAGTCCCAGACCTCCTTGTCGAGGAAGCTGTCGTCCTGCGGATGGATTCCCAGCTTCTCGTCAAAGGGAACATACATCCTGTCCGCGGCTTTTTCCCACTCCTCGACCTCGGAAAGATCCAGGCCCGTCCTGTCCACCAGGGCCGCAAAACGCTCCGGGTCCTCACTACGCAGCGATTCGACCGTCGCCGCCGCGTACCGCAGGTTCTCCCGCGCCATGAGATTGGTGTAGGTGTTGTTGTTCACGACCGTGTTGTATTCATCCGGCCCTGTCACACCGTGGATGCAAAACCTCCCGCCCCTTCTTTTCGAGAAGAACCCGAGATCCCGCCAGAGGCGGGCGGTCTCCACCAGCATCTCGGCACCCTCCCGGTAGAGGAACGCCTTGTCTCCTGTCGCCTCAACGTACTTTCTCAGGCCGAACATGATGTCGGCATCTATGTGATACTGTGCGGTTCCAGCGGCATAGTACGCCGAGGCCTCCTCACCGTTTATGGTGCGCCACGGAAAGAGAGCTCCTTTCTGGTTCACCTCCCGTGCCCGCTGCCTGGCCTTGCCCAACATGCTGTGGCGAAACTTCAGCAGGTTCCTGGCTATTCGCGGCGAACTGTAGATGAGGAACGGGAGCACATATATCTCACAATCCCAGAAATAGTGGCCGTCGTAACCCAGGCCCGTGAGCCCCTTGGCGGGAACACCCGCACCTTCCGCGCGACCGGAAGCCTGGAGGATCTGAAAAAGATTCCAGCGAATGAGCTGCTGGGCTTTGGGGTGGGCACCCTCAATCTCTATGTCGCTCCTCTGCCAGAAATCATCCAGGTATTCCTGCTGTCCTGCCAGCAGATCCCCGAATCCATGGCTCAGGGCTCGGTCCAGGGTCCGCTCCACCCTTTCGCAGAGTTCTTCCGGAGGGGCGCTTCTCGACGTGTGGTAGCTCATGTATTTGGTAATCCGTACGGGCATGCCGGGTTGTGCATCGACCGAAAAAACAACCTTGCCCCCGTCTTCGGAAGGCTCCGTCTTGCACGAACAGGAGGCGGACTCGGTCTCCATTACATGGTCGATACCGCAGGCCAGTGTCATCTTGCTGCTGCCGGTCGCATGACCCAACACGATGCGGTAATTCTTGGCGTAGTTCACCCTGGGCACAAGAACCCGGTCCTTCAACCCCCGGGCCCGGCGAGGATCGCTGTCCTCAGACAGATTGGTCCGGTCTGTGGCCATCTCCGATGAAATAACCACCGGGGCCCTGGCATTCACGACCGTCACCTCATAGGACACCGCTGCCAGGTGCCGGTGCTGGAAAGAGACGAGCCTCCGCGATTTGATGGAGACACGCTTCCCCGACGGCGTCTCCCAGAGCACCTCCCGATCGAGCGTGCCGGCCTTCATATCGAGCACGCGCTCGAAGCCGAGAAGATCCGCAGTGGGAAGGTAGAATGGCTCATCATCGACATAGAGCCTGATGATCTTGGTGTCCGTCACATTCACGATGCTCTGGCCGGTCTTGGCAAACCCGTAAGCCTCCTCTCCGTAGACGATGGGCCACGACTCGTAGAATCCGTTTACAAAGGTCCCGTTCTGAAAGGCAGGCTTTCCCTCCTCGAAGGTCCCCCGCATGCCGAGGTAACCGTTGGCCAGGGAGAAGAGGGTTTCGGTCTGGGCCAGGAGACGGGGATAGAATCTCCTCTCCACGAACCTCCAATCATCCGCCGGATAGACGTACTCAGGAGGTTCCCGAATCTCGCGTCTGATCATTGGTTCTCCTTCTCAAAAACAAAGACAGCCAAGGGCCAAAGGAGCCAGAAGACCGCTCCTCTGTGTCCACCGCGATTCCCGCCGCTTTCCGGATCCAGGCCCTGCCGGTTCAAGGGATCATTTCGCCGAGGTCGGAGACGACGATTTCGGCCCCGTTCTCTCTCAGGGCATCGGCATCGCCCTTCCGGTCAACGCCAACAACCAACCCGAAACCGCCGGCACGCCCCGCCTGCACGCCGGAGATCGCATCCTCAACGACTACCGCCCGCGCGGGCTCAACGTGGAGTTGGTCGGCCGCCTTGAGGAATGTATCCGGTGCCGGCTTGCCGGCGAGTTGCAGACGAGCGGCGACCTCGCCGTCGATCCTCACGTCAAAGAGTTCTGTGATCCTCGCGGCCTTGAGAATCGCCTCACAGTTGCTGCTCGCCGAAACGACCGCCGTCTTGAACCCCCGGCTGCGGAGGTGACGGACAAAGGCCACGGACCCCTCGTACGCCTCGACACCCTCTGAATCGAGGACCTCTTTTACCAGCCGGTCCTTGAGGTTGCCGAGGCCGCATATCGTTTCTCGGCCAGGCGGAGAATCCGGGTCGCCGTAGGGCAGCTCAATGCCCCGGGACTCAAGAAAACTCCGGACCCCCTCGCAACGGAGCTTCCCATCCACGTACCGTCTGTAATCGGTCGCGATGTCAAAGGGCCGAAAGGGTTCGTTCTTCTCCACGGCCCTCTCCTTGAGGTAATCGTCCAACATCTTCTTCCAGCAGGCCGCATGGACTTTGGCCGTATCGGTCAGGACACCGTCAAGATCGAAGAGTACGGCGTCGAACCTGTCCCGCGTGATGGTCCTGCCCAATTTTTCGGATTGACCCATTACGTGTTTCCCTCCCAAGCACCAGCCCGTGCCCGGCTGCAGACCTCGACCGGTGTTCCGTTACGGAAGGCCCTCACCGAGATGAAAACAGGCTTTCCCAAAGCCCTCCTCCCATACCACCAAATCCCGTCTGCCGCACACTACTCACTAGGAGAGTAGCAATCGGTATGCCGCCAGTAATCGACTCGTAAAATATACGATAACATCTTGAACTTTCGAGGATTTTTCTATACTACCCGACAATCCGAGCGAACTCTTTTGTGAACTAAAGGTCATCGAATCCGGAGGCTTTTGGGAAAGGTCCGGGACAGCGGCGGTGGAGAATCGGTTGGCACGGCCCATAAACACGGACACGACTTTTCTGTCGTAAGCAGATGACGAAAAAGACGGATTGGATTTTCCGGGAGATCTCTGTTATACAGTTCACAGAATCCATTTGCGGGGGAGAAAATGCCTTTGCATCCGCTTGCCGGAAAGCCTGCGCCGAGGTCACTGCTCGTCAGTATCCCCAGGCTTGTCTCAGCGTATTACACCTGCAAGCCAGACGTTTCGGACCCGTCCCAGAGGGTCGTGTTCGGTACTTCGGGCCACAGGGGCTCGTCACTGAAAAACAGCTTCAACGAGGACCATATCCTGGCCATCAGTCAGGCAATCTCCGAATACAGGCAGTCCAAGGACGTCACCGGCCCCCTCTTTCTGGGCATGGACACCCACGCCCTTTCCGAACCGGCCCTTAGAAGCGCACTCGAGGTCTTTGCCGCAAACGAGGTCACGGTCATGATCCAAAGGGGCTTCGGCTATACTCCGACCCCCGCGATCTCTCACGCCATCCTGACATATAACCGGAACAGGAAACACGGGCTCGCAGACGGCGTGGTCATCACCCCATCCCATAACCCCCCCCAGGACGGCGGATTCAAGTACAACCCCCCCGAGGGTGGGCCCGCGGACGCGGAAACAACTCGGGTTATCGAAAACAGGGCCAACAAAATCCTCGGGAACCGGCTTGGAGGGGTCAAGCGCATACCCTTCGAGAGGGCCCTCAAGGCAGGCTCCACCCACCAGTACGACTACGTCATCCCGTACGTGGAGGACCTCCAGAGCATCATCGACATGGAGGTCATAGCAAGGACAGGGCTGAGAATCGGGGCAGACCCGCTCGGTGGTTCCGGAATCGACTATTGGGACCCCATTGCCGACCGATACGGCCTCGCCATAGAGGTGGTGAACCGGGTCGTCGATCCGACCTTCTCCTTCATGACCGTGGACCGGGACGGCCAGATCCGCATGGACTGCTCCTCGCCTTACGCCATGGCTGGTTTGATCGGGTTGAAGGACAAGTTCGATATCGCATTCGGTAATGACACGGACTTTGACCGCCACGGTATTGTGACGAGGACCGGTGGGCTCCTCAATCCCAACCACTATCTCTCCGTTGCCGTCTGGTACCTCTTCCGGAACCGACCGGGCTGGCCAAGGGATGCCGCCGTGGGCAAGACGCTCGTGTCGAGCTCCATGATCGATCGGGTGGCGGCCCACCTGGGCAGAAGGCTCTACGAGGTTCCCGTGGGTTTCAAGTGGTTTGTGGAGGGTCTCATTTCCGGCTCTTACGGCTTTGCCGGAGAGGAGAGTGCCGGCGCTTCCTTCTTGCGAAAAGACGGCACGGTCTGGACTACGGACAAAGACGGGATCATTATGGATCTCTTGGCTGCCGAGATTACCGCCAAGACGGGCAAGAACCCGGCCCAGCTCTACAAGGAGCTCGAAGAAGAATTCGGCCTCACCGTTTACGAGCGCATCGACGCGGCCGCCACAACGGAGGAAAAGGCCGCCCTCAGAGGGCTCTCCCCTGAAATGGTTACGCCGGAAAAACTCGCCGGAGACCGGATCATCGCCAAACTCACCCGTGCGCCTGCCAATGGTGCCCCCATCGGAGGCATCAAAATCGTCACGGAAAACGGCTGGTTCGCCGCCCGTCCATCGGGCACGGAGGAGATCTACAAGATCTACGCGGAAAGCTTCAAAGGGAGAGAACATCTCAAGAGGATCGAGGAGGAAGCAGAAGCCATCGTCCGTGCCGCCCTGGCCAAGAAGGCCATGGGGAAGGTTTGATCCCGGGCGGTGACAGCAGTTCACGACTTTCAGGGTATTCTCCCGGCAGAGACGGAAACCTCCGTGCACTTCGTCGTCACCAAAAAACGCGGGTTTCGCTCTCCGGACGGGCTTTCTGACCCGTCTTAAGCCTCCTTCCCGGCCAGTGCCGCAATGCGTCCGGCGTACTCATGCATCAGGGCCGAGAGGAAGCCTTTGTCCACCGGCCCTTTCCAGGTGGTGACTTCGGTAAAGCGCTTGGGGATATTGACCGCCCGGGGGTCAAAGCCCGTGGCGAAGCGCGTCTGCCACCGCCGTCTCTGGATATGGAGCGAGACCTCGTCCATATTGTCGGCCAAGGCATCGTAGCCAACCGACCTCAGGCAATCGGCCAGAAGTTCCTCGCCATAGACGCCCCGGGCGAAGAGGCACGAAACCATTGAGGTCAGAAAAACCCGGCTCTGTTCGTCACGGACCAGAAAATCCACTGCCTCCTCCACGTTTTTGTCCGTGTGTTTCTGATCATAGGAATATCCGCCTGTGTCCAGGTGCGAATGCCGAAACCCCAGAGACTGGGCCGTGAAGAAGACCTCACCCGTGGCATAGCCGGCCATCTCCTGTCCGAGGACGCAGGCAAAGTCCCGGCCTCCGTATCGCTCCGCCGCCTTGATCGTTCCCTGCCCGAGCACGCGATAGAACTCGTTTTTCCCACTTCCCAGGTGGTGGATCGCCTGTTTGTACGCCTCGGCCTCTCCGAAATTCAAGGGGACGAGGGTCTCCTTCTCCGAGATGATGCCCTTGTCGAGGGCCTCGGTGGCCCACGCAAGGGCCACACCCGCCGACATGACGTCCAGGCCCATCTTCTCGGCCCCATCTATGATGCCCAGCACGTCGAAAGGGTTGGTCACCATGAGCATGGAACCGGTGGCAAAAATAGGCTCGTGGTCGTAAGAGACCTGGCGGTATAGGTACTGGTTTTCCTCCATGAACCTCTCACGCACGAAACCCATGTGGATGCAACCGACAGGACAGCCGGAACAGGCCATGTTCCGCAGGAGCGTCTCGTCGGCAAACCTCTCGCCGGTGATACCTTCGATCCGGGGATCACTGGTCTTCTGGAGGTTCCGGCAGGGGAGAGCCTTGAGCCCGTTCAGCACGGCCACGTTCACAGGGGTGCCCAGGTTGTGGTACTTACTCATCATATCGGTGTCTGTGAGTTGCCTGTGCACCTCCTTGAAGAGCCTGGCATACACCCTGCCTTCCGGCAGACCGAATGAACCGTCCCCCTGGATCACGATGCCCTTGAGATTCTTCGATCCCATGACCCCTCCCCCGCCGAGTCTGCCGAAGTGGCGGTAGGTATCGACGTTGATGCAGGCCATGGCCGAACCGGTTTCACCTGCCGGGCCGATCCGCAGAATGCTCCGGTGCCCGGATCCTCCGAACATGCGGCGGAGCAGCTTGCCCGACATCTGGACGTTCATCCCCCACATGTAGTGGACATCCCTGATCTCAAGGTGGCGCGAACCCACGGAAACGCAGCAGGGCCGTTCGGCCTTCCCGGTGATCACGAGCCCGTCCAGGTCGGCGAATCGCAGGGAAAGGGCCGAACGCCCCCCACCGTGGCTCTCGGCATACTGGTCGTGGTAGGGTGATTTGAAGGCGCACACGGTCTTGCTCATCAGGGGGAAGTAACCCGTGAGGGGCCCGATGGCAAAGATCAGTGGTTGATCCGGGTCGTCCCAGGGTTTGCCCGGATAGCCGTATTTGTTGAAAAGAACCGCCGCCAACCCGCTGCCGCCGGCCTCTTTGTTCCTGCCTTCGAGGCTGACCACACTACCCCGGCCTGTAGAGAGATCCACGGTCAGTATCCTGAAATGATCCCTTATCATGATGTCACCTATAGTCAGATAGATCTCTGAAAGATGTCACTCTTTATCGTGATTTTTAACGAAGACCAGCAACGAACCACGGACACGGTCGTCTCAGTAGCTCTCTTGCAGACTATCCAGGTGCCCCAGCATGGTCCCCCACCGAATATGTGGCCGGGGCCTCTGCCATTTCCAGACAATCATGAGGGCAGAAGGGTACGCACCGGCCGCAGTGGATGCAGACAAAGGGCTCGCCCGAAGGATCCAGATAGATGGCGTCCACCGGACAGGCCCTCGCACATTCGCCGCAACGGATGCACAGCTCCTTCTTGACCACCACGCCTCCGCCCTTGCGTTGAGAAAAGGCCCCGGTGGGACATGCAGCGGCACAGGGGGCCGGATTACAGGCCAGGCATGGTTTTGCTTCAAAACCGGTAGACAGGCCGCCCGAAGAGATTATACGAATGCCGGCCGCCTCCCAGGACAGGCGGTTGTGGAGCAGCCTCGCACAGGCGAGCGAGCAGGAATGACAGCCGATGCACCGGTCCATACGTGGGGTAGTGAGTATCTTCATAGGGCAACTCCTTGAGGAGCATTAGAATGATGGTTTTTTCCCAAGACTACAACTCCACATGCTCTTCCCTTTTCCGCCTTATCCCCGGCTCAGGTCGATGAGCTCCATGCGGTTGTTTGCTTCCGGATGCTTTGAGGACGGCCCTTCGGTCAGGATGACGAGGTCTCCCTCCACACCATGAGACTCCAGCCAGTTCCTCGCAAAGGCGTTCCAGTCCTCCGGGTGGTCGGGCTCGTACACGGGGTAGATCCCATAGGAGAACTGGAGCCCCTGGCAGGTAGCCTCCTGTGAGCTCACAGCCGTTATCCATACGGGAAGTCTGAACCGGGCGATGCTTCTCGCGGTCGCACCGCTGCGGGTGGGGACGATCACGGCCGCGGGGGAGATGTGCCCCACCGTGGTCTCCACACTCAGGGCGATCAGGTCCGTGAGGCCGAGATTGCCGTTGCGGCTGTAACTCCTCACGGTCTCCCGCACAGAGTAGCTTGCGCGGTGCGGTTCGATAGCCGCGGCGATCTTGGCCAGCATGGCCACGGCCTCCACCGGATACCTGCCCATGGCCGACTCGCCCGAAAGCATCACGCAGTCGGTGCCGTCGAGGATGGCATTGGCCACATCGGTGGCCTCCGCACGGGTGGGGCGCCGGTTGTCGGTCATGGACTCCAACATCTGTGTGGCCGTGATCACCGGCTTGCCCAGCAGGTTTGCCTGCACCATCAGGCGCTTCTGAACAACCGCAATCTGCTCGATAGGTATCTCCACCCCGAGGTCCCCCCGGGCGATCATGATGCCGTCGGCGGCCCCGAGGATCCCGTCCATGTGATCGAGCGCCCCGGCCCGTTCGATCTTGGCGATGATGAAGGGATGGTAACCCTGGGCGGAGGCGGCCTCGCGGACCGCGGTAATGTCCTCGGCGGTCTCGACAAAGGACTGGCTGACCGCGTCTACACCCTGTTCCATGGCGAATTTCAGGAACTCGCGGTCATCATCGGTGAACGCCCCGATGCCGAGGTCGATCCCGGGGAGGTTGAGACCCTTGCGCGAGCGCAGTTCGCCGCCGACAAGAACCCGGCACACGACGTCGTTCCCCTCCACCTTTACGGCTTCAAGCTGGATGAGGCCGTCATTGAGAAACAGGATATTCCCGGGCTTTACGGCCTGCGGCAGCCGGGCGAAACTCACCGACACCCGTCCCGTGTCGCCGACTATGTCCTCGGTTGTCAGGACAAAGGAGTCGCCGGGCCTCAACTCGATCGGTTCTTTGGCGAGCCGGCCGATCCTCATTTTCGGACCGGGCAGGTCCGCCATGATGGCCACACGCCGTCCCACCTTGCGGGCCGCAGCACGGAGGCTCTCGATCACCTTCTTGTGACTCGAAAAGTCACCGTGGGAGAAGTTGAGACGCGCCACGTTCATACCGGCCCGGATCATCTCTTCCATGATCTCCTGGGCCTCGGACGCCGGTCCTATGGTACATACGATCTTGGTCTTGTTGGCTGGAAGTGCCATCGCCTTCCCCCTGGAGGAAAACATAAAGGAAGTCAAACCATCTCCCTCGGCTGTCCTGTACAGGCCAGGACGTTGTCCCACAACCTTCCATTGGGATCGATCTGCTTCCGCCTGGATACGGCGACCCGGATCGGCACGTGGGTGAATTCGCTTTTCCAGTAACCCACAACCATGTCGGTTCGCCCCGCCATCCCCGCATGAACCGCATTGTGGCCGAGAAGCAGGCAGAAGGCCGAGTCGTGAGGGTTTGCAGGCACACTCCGGATCGTGTAGCTCGGGTCGATGTACTTAAGATTCAGCTCCGTCCCGACCTTCCTGAAATACTCCCTGATCCGGTCTCTCAGAAAGACGCCTACATCCCCGAAGCGGACGTTGCCGGATGCATCCCGCTCGCCTGTCTTCTCCATCAGGTCCTGTCCGGCTCCCTCTGCCACCACCACCACCGCATGGCTTCGCCTCTCGAGCCTCTGTCTCAGTGCCTCGAGAAAGGCTTCGAGAGTGAAACGAGCCTCCGGAATCAGACAGAAGTTGACGTCGTTGTATGCAAGGGCAGCATACGCCGCGATAAACCCCGACTCCCGGCCCATGAGCTTGACCAGGCCCACTCCGTTTCTCGCCCCCCGGGCCTCCGTGTGTGCCGAGTAGATGGCTGTCCTTGCCTCGGAGACGGCGGTCTCAAAACCAAAGGAGAGATCCACTGCCGAGATGTCGTTGTCTATTGTCTTTGGAATGCCGATCACCCCGATCTTCAGGTTGCGCCGTCCGATCTCCTCGGCGATGGCCCCGGCCCCCCGCAGGGTGCCATCCCCACCGATGGCGAACAGGAGTCCCACCTTCCTCCGCTCCAGGGTATCCACCATCTCCGAGATGTCCTGGGACCCGCGTGAGGAACCGAGAATCGTTCCACCCTTCTGGTGGATGTCGTCTACCACTTTTGGGTCGAGTTCCATAGGGACGTGGCCGTACCTGTCCGTGAGTCCCTCGTAGCCGTAGCGAAAGCCAAAAACCGTCCGCACCCCGTAGTGGTAGAAGAGCCCCATGACAATCGCACGGATCACATCGTTCAGGCCCGGGCACAGGCCACCGCATGTCACGATACCACAGTTGAGCCTTGAGGGATCGAAGAAGATCTTCTCCCTCGGCCCGGCCATCTCGAAGAACGGGGGGCTCTTACCCGTTTTCAGGATCGCCTCGATGTCTCTCAGGTTCGAGTGATAGAGCACGTGATTCCCGTCGCCTACAAACCGTGTCCTCGACATCGGTGACGGGACCTGACACTCGCCCAGCCTCGAGACCCCAAGATCAAGTTCGCTCACTTGCATAGGTGACCTCCCAAAAGACCGCTCATGCCTTCCCTGCGCTGCCCAGGACATTCTCGTTTTTGTGCTTCACCATGCGGATCAACTCCTCCCGGGCAGGACCGAGGTATTTGCGAGGATCAAACTCCTCTGGTTTCTCTACGAATACTCTCCTTATGACAGCGGTCATGGCAAGCCTCCCGTCGCTGTCAATATTGACTTTGCAGACCGCCGAACGAGCAGCCCTTCTCAGCTGCTCTTCCGATACACCCACGGCGTTGTCGAGCCTGCCGCCGAACCGATTGATCGTGTCGACGTATTCAGGGATGATCGTAGAAGCGCCGTGGAGCACGATGGCAAAACCGGGGATCCGCTTCTCTATCTCTTCGAGGATATCGAATCTAAGGGGAGGGATCTCCTCGCCTGGCTTCACCTTGAACTTGTACGCCCCGTGAGACGTGCCGATTGAAATGGCAAGGCTGTCGACACCGGTCTTCTCGACAAAGGCTTCCACCTCTTCGGGCCTGGTGTAGTTGGAGACCTGAGATACGACCTTGTCTTCGATTCCTGCAAGCACTCCCAGCTCTCCCTCAACGGTTACATCCCTGGGATGGGCATATTCCACGACCTGCTTTGTCAGCCTTACGTTGTCCTCAAAGTCGTGATGGGAGCCATCGAGCATAACCGACGAGAAGCCTCCGTCAATACAGGCCTTGGCGAGCTCGAAGCTGTCGCCGTGGTCGAGGTGAAGGGCGATGGGGATGTTCACGCCCATACCCTTCATCATCTCCACTGCTCCCATGGCCATATACTTCAAGAAGGTCTGATTCATATACTTGATCGCACTGCCTGAGGCCTGCACGATGACCGGCGACTTGGATTCCGCGCAGCCTGTCACGACGGCCTGAAGCTGTTCCATGTTGTTGAAATTGTATGCCGGAACAGCATACCTTCCCTCGATCGCCTTTCTGAACATCTCCCTGGTATTTACCAGTCCAAGATCCGTGTATTTTGTCGTAGCCATGATCGCCCTCTTTCATTCGGTTTTTTGATAGGTCCTGGAAAGCCAGGACCCGCCTGAGTTCGGCGGCTCTGCCTGAGCCTCTCAGGCGATCCCGGAGTACTCTGCCGCCAGTTTCTCGATCTCCTGCCGGTAACGCCGGTACTCGGGGGATTCGGGTGGGCTGTAGTTGAAATTCTTGTAAAGCCCGGTGAGCCGCATGAAGAAATCACGGGCCTCGTCCTTATCTGTAAACCGGTATTCCCTCTCGACCAACCCCTTGAGCAGCTCGAAGCTCTCCGTCTGCCTCTTGCGGGGCATGGAGACATCAACCTCGTCAAAGGCGTCTTGCTGGAGGTAGACCATGTCGAGGAGAGTCGCCTTTTGCCAGAGGATATAGTCCTCGATCGTGATCCCCTCTTCACCCGTTACCTGCATCATCTGGTAAACCGTGTCGCCTCGTTCCAGCAATTCCATCATGGCACGGACGTCGGCGGTCCATCGAGCGCCCAGATGCTCGCCGAACCAGTCCTTGAGCTGCTCGAGATAGCGGGACCAGGAGATAAGCGGATCGATCGCCGGATAGAAACGCCGGTAGGCGCGGTCCGACGAGAGCCCCAGGAAGGTCTTCACGGTTGCCAGGGTCGCCTGAGTAACCGGTTCATCAAAGTTGCCACCTGCAGGGGAGACGGTGCCGATCAGTGTCAGGCTTCCAACCGATCGGTCCGGGCCCCTGATCACCCCCGCGCGCTCGTAGATGCTCTTGATCGCCGAATCGAGGTAGGCCGGAAACGCCTCCTCCCCCGGAATCTCCTCCATGCGGCCCGATGTCTCCCGCATGGCCTGGGCCCAGCGCGAGGTCGAATCCGCGATGACCAGGACGTTGTGGCCCATCTGGCGGTAGTACTCGCCGAGGGTGATCCCGGTGTAGATCGAGGACTCCCGCGCGGCCACCGGCATGGATGAGGTGTTGCAGATGATGATCGCCCGGTCCATGAGCGAACCGCCGGTACGGGGGTCCTTGATGTTCGGGTACTCCGTAATCGTTTCCACCACTTCACCTGCACGCTCGCCGCAAGCAACGATGATCACCACGTCGGTCGTCGAGTACCGAGCGATCAGGCTCTGAAGCACGGTCTTGCCGGCACCGAAGGGGCCGGGGATGCAGGCTGTTCCGCCCCGCGCAATCGGGAAGAACGTGTCGATGATACGGGTCGTCGTGGTCAGCGGTTCGGACGGATACAGCCGTTCGGCAAGGCGGCGGCGGAGCATGGCTTCGGGTACGGGCCGCCGCACCGGCCACCGCTGCCTCATGGTCAGTTCACGCTCCACCCCGGCCGGGGTGCGAATCCGCGCAACCGGTGTTTCTATGTTGAAGCTCCCCTCCCGAATCCAGGTAACCTCGACCGCATCCCGCTCGCCGAAAGGCACCATGATCCTATGGGTCACCGGGCCCTCCGGCACTGTTCCGATGGTCTGCCCGGCCACGACCCTGTCACCCATCGACACGGTCGGTGTGAAAGGCCATCTCTTCTTTGGATCGATGGAGCTGATATCAACGCCCCGGGGAAGGAAGAAACCGTATCGGCTGGCCAGAACCGCCAGGGGGTTTGCCAGGCCGTCCAGCACCTGTCCGAGCAGGCCGGGAGCGAGTTCTACCGACAGCATCTCACCGACGAGTTCGACCGGATCTCCGACGCGAACGCCCTCTGTATCCTCAAAGACCTGCATGTCGGCCGTGCGTCCACGGACCCGGAGTACCTCCGCCTTGAGACGCTCGTCACCGACGCAGATGTAGCCTACCTCGTTCTTCATGATGGGCCCGTCCTCCACCTCGATGGTGACGAGGCTCTCGCGCACGCCGACAACAGCGGCCCTGCCGCGCCCCTGGTGGGAGCCGGGTTTGCCTCGCTCAGCCGAAGACCCTTTCTTTTTCATCTATTACCCCCGATACCAGTTCTTCAAAACGCGCTTTTGCAGCCTCGCCGTTATGGGACAACCACCGCTTGACCAGGTCCCACTTGAAGAGGTAGGCCAGTACAGCCTCGAACCCGAACTCGTCTCCCTCGGCGAGTCGGTCCGCCCTCTCCCAGTTAAGACTCATTAGCAGCCGCTCCAGGGCCAGCGCCTCCCCGGACTCAAGGAGGGCCCGTGCCCGGGGAATCCAGGGATAAAGGGCAGTGAGTCCGAAATCCACTTCGCCCCAATTGCGCTCGATGTGTCTTGCCAAGGGGCCGACTCCCCACGGCTCTCCGGCCTCGGGTACGGGGAGGCCGCGGTGGCGCCGCCTGAGCGCCGCCATGACGGTCCGCAGATTGACGGGAAACTCGAACACGCCCTTGAGCGCCGGGCGGTCCATCAACTCGGCGAGCCGTCCGTACTCGACCGCCATCTCCCCGCCGGTGCGCGCCATGGGCCGGCCCTGCCATGCGAGCAAGGCCACGGCACGATCCACCACTTCACCATCTTCGGGTTCGAGCATGCGAAGCCTCTCGCCAAGGCGCTGGGGGTTGATCGGGAGTCGCTCCGCCCGGTCGAATCGCACCAGCCGCGGAAGGCTTGCAACAAGCGTGTAGTACTGGTTTTGGCGTTTCACGGCTGCCTCTCCAAATAGTCCACACCGGAAACAATCGCCTGGAACCTCGGGATCAGATAGCTGAGCAGCAATTCCGACAGGGCCTTGTCGCTCAGATCGATCTCAAGGTCCTCACCCACCAACCGGATACGCATGCCCCCGTTGCTATCCCCGGAAGGCTTCAGCTCAACCCCCTCGCGCAACATCTCTCCGGAGATACCCAGAACAAAATGGCGGAGACGCTCCCTGCCTTGATCGGTCAGCACACGGGTACCCTTTTCTTCTGCAACAAACAGTTCGTCGGACAACAGGAGTTCCACCGGCCGATCTTCTGTCGTCTCTGGGATCGACCGGCCGAAGAAAAACAGGATCAACTGCCTCAGGAAATCCTTGTCTTCGAGCTCCACCGACACCAGCCGCCTGAGGTGAGCCGCAAAGGCCGCCTTGACCTCAGACTGGAGCTTGAGCCCGGTGTCACGGAAGGCCAGTTGGATCGCCTCCCTGGCAGCGGCACGGTCGGCCTCGATCTCGGTAAGGGCCCGATCCCGAAGTTCATCTGCCTCGGCCCTGGCCTGCACAAGGATCTGCTCGGCCTGTTTTCGAGCCTCCCCCAGAACCCTCTCGGCCTCCTGCCTGCCTGCTTTTACCCCCTCATCTCGGAGTCTGTCGATGAGCTTCTGTACTTCGGATGGAGCCTTTGGTGCATCCGTCATGGTTCATCCTCCTCCACCCCCGGACAGGGTACCCAGTAGAACCAATGCAAACACGAAGGCAAAGACGGCAAACCCCTCCACGACCGCTGCCGGGGCGAGGGAAATGCCGAAAACCTCGGGCTTGCTTTTCGAAACCCGGATCGATGATGCACAGGCGTATCCCTGATATATCGCACTCGCCATCAGGGCGAGCCCCGTGAGTACACCGACACCGAAAATTCCCGGAGCGGTGTCTGCCTTGATCGCACCGGAGAAGGTCAGCGTGACGACGATCCCGTAGATGACCTGTGAGGACGGCATGGCCGAAATGCCGATATACCGCCCGTACCCGCTCTCGGTTTCAAGCATGGCGCCGATTGCCGCCTGTCCGGCCCTCGAGCAGCCGATAATACTGCCCACCGCACCCAGGGCCAGGGGCGCGAAAACGCCCAGCCAGCCCAATGCTAAGACCAAGTTCTCCACGGCACTCTCTCCTTTCTCGAAAAAGCTTTGAAGGAATCGCCCTCTTCAGAGATGCTCCAGTTGAAGAATTCGATGAAATTGAGTCGCAGACCATGGATGAATCCGCTGCTAAGGGCGAGAAGGAAGTTCAGTCCGTGCCCGAGCAGGATAATGAGAAGCGCAAAGAGGAATCCGATACCCGGAACCGACGCCCTGACTTGCCCGGCCAGATCGTTGAAGGTGCTCGCAAGAGACGCGCTGGCCAGGCCGAGGGCAAAGAGCCGCAGGTAGCTCAGTGAATCTCCGAAGGCGTTGGAAAGACGGGTGAACCCTTGAATCCCCCGCAACAGCCGCTGCCAGAGGGGACCCTCCACACTGGTGAAAAACAACACGGCTCCAAGTCCCACCCCCATGGCCGCCACTCCCACGGTCTTCAGAAAACCCGCTGCCTGCCCACCCGAGTATCCCAGCCAGACAGAGGCAGCACCCAGAAAGATGAAGACCCAGGCCGCAGGCACCACCGCCCGGGCGGAACGACGCCAGTGCCATGCCGTAACCGCATTGGCCAGTACCAGGTGAAAGACACCGGTCATGATCGAAAGGAGCATCATGGTATCGAAATCCATAATATCCAAGACCTTGAGTCCGGCGGGCAGAGATCCCTCAGCAGGGGCGACCCCGAAGTAGCTTCCCACCATAACCCCGTACGCCACACCGGCCCCGACAAGGGTGGCAAGCAGAGCCCGGAATCGCCTGCGGGAATCCGTTCGCCCCATCCATTTCCAGAGAGCCGCCAGAATGAGCCCCAGAGCCGCAGAATACCCCGCATCGGCGAAAATCATCGCAAAAAAGACGGCAAAGGAGAAAAACACGATTACCGAGGGGTCCCAGAGCCAGTACTGGGGCGTGGTATAGAAGGAGACCAGATCCTGACCACCCGCGAGAAGCCGGGGGTTGTGCATCAGCGTCGGAGGAATCTCTCCGGGATCCGGATCCGCCACCTCGAGAACCACCATCTTGCCCGCGGCATACTCTCGCAGTTCGGCAACGTTTTCACGGGGTGCCCAGGCCTGCAGGGCAAAAACAGGGCTTGCATCGTAGGTCTGCCGCGCGGCCTGCTCCACGGCGGCCTGGTCTTCCAACCGATGGATACCGCGGGCGAACAGATAGCACCAGCGGGTCAGGCCGGCACGCTCGGCCTGCAGATCCTCGAGCACGAGTTCGACCTCCTCCAACCGGTCCTCCAATTCCGGAAGAGAAATACTCCCTGTGCGCACACGCGGGACCGGCATCCCCTCCGGCTCACCTTCCGAAAGGACCACGACATAGGAGAAGCGGTTGTCGCGCAGTACCACTTCCCAGATAAGACCCGCGGCCTCGACTTTCTCCATCTGGTTGCGGGGAACCAGGTAGAACCAAAGCCTCACATTGCCGAGCTCTTCCAGCGACGGAAATACGAACTCCCCCCAGGGTCTCAGATTCGCAATCCGCTCTTTTAGGAAATCCCTCTCGTCCTCGAGCGTCTGGATGCTCTCCCTCAGATCAAGCGCCCGGTGCTCGACCTTGAGAGGATCGAATTTGGAGGGATCGCGCACCTGCCGCCGCCGCCGGGGACAATTCAACAGGAAATTCAACGCATCCCGCGAACGCGACGACGGGCCACCCTCGGCGATAGGGTCTCCGGAGGGTTTCAGCGGTATCAGATGGAGGCAGCCGATCTCCTGGAGGTCGGCGAGAATCTGCGCTTTGTCCTCCATGAGGCCGTAAGCCGTCACCTTTGCCAGTGGGACGATCACCGCACGCCTCCTTCATCCCCCACAGCGTCCCATTCGTGTCCGTACCTGGCCTTGGCGATCTTGGAGCGGACCACCGCCGCCCTTTCAGCATCGCCGAGGAAGATCCGGATGTACTTTATGTTCTTCTTGGCCGTCGGGATAAGGATCTTCTCGAAAAGGTTGACCCGCTGGGTAGTGCGCCGTACGGCGCGATCGAGCCTCCGGACACGTTCGGCCGCCACTTCCACCCTTACCCGAAGTTCCGCCATCTGTTTGAGCTGATCGACCAGCACATCGACCCAGTGCGGCATGACGATCATGGAGTACCGACGCGCGGTACAGATCACTTCTTTAAGGAGAGGCAGCCTGACACCAACAACGTTTTCGTCGACGATCCGGACTGATTCCATATGCACGAGCCCGGACAGGTCGATCTCCGGGTTGGCGAGCATGGGCAACTGCTCGCCCGTCAATGTCCCCAGACGCTCAACCTCGACCCGGTCTCTTGCGAGCTGACCCTGGGCTCGATCGAGTTCCACGGTAAGCTGCCTGCGCTTCAGATCCAGAGACGGAAGGAGGCGCTGGTAGAGACGCAACTGATCGCGCTCCCTCTGGAGCGCGCCCTTGTTCAAGGCGATTTTTGCCATGTGCGGCTCACTCCCGGTCCGTCGACCGGCTTTCTCCTGTCCCGGCCTCGCGGCTCGGAAAGTACTTCTCAACCAAAGCCTGCTTCATCAACAGCTCTCCCGGCTCAAAGCACTCGGCCAGGGTCTCCCAGCACCGATCCAGTCCTTCGATAACCGGCATGGAGACCCGGATGTCCATGAACCGCTCGCGAAAGAGCCGGCCGAACTTGAGTAGCTTCTCGTCAAAGGCAGAGAGTTCAAAGGCCATGGCCTGCTTCTTTTCCGCTTCCAATGCCTGAGCATAGAAACGGATCATAGTATTCATGATCTGGGAATGGTCCTCCCGGGTGGCCTTGCCGACCACGTGCTGCTTCAGCCTCGACAGCGACCCGAACGGGTCGATCACGCCGTCATGGAGATAGAACTGGCCTTCGGTGATGTACCCCGTGTTGTCGGGAACCGGGTGGGTCACGTCATTGCCGGGCATGGTCGTAACCGTGAGAATCGTCACCGAGCCGGCCCCCTTGAAGTCACAGGCCTTCTCATAGCGTCTTGCAAGCTGTGTATAGAGATCGCCCAGGTAGCCGCGGGTGGCTGGGATCCGCTCCAGGGCAATGCCGATCTCCTTCATGGCGTCCGCATAAGCGGTCATATCCGTCAGGAGCACGAGAACGCGCTTGTTTTCCTCTACCGCGAACCGTTCGGCGACGGCGAGCGCCATGTCCGGAACCAACATCCGTTCAACAATCGGGTCAGAGGCCTGATTGACAAACATCACCGTTCGGTGGAACACGCCGTGCTCTTCGAATGCCGACCGGAAGAAGTGGAAATCGTCAAAGATGAGCCCCAAGCCTCCGAACACCACGATGTCTGCATCGGCCTGGAAGCCGATGCGGGCAAGCAGCTCATTGTAGGGCTCACCGGCGACCGAGAAGATGGGAATCTTCTGGCTTTCAACAAGACAGTTGAAAAGATCGATCATGGGCACGTTGGTTTGGATCATCCTGGTCGGCACCACCCGCATCATGGGGTTTACCGTCGGCCCACCGGCTTTGATCTTCGGGTCGGACGACAGATCGGGCCCGCCGTCGACGGGCTCCCCAGACCCACGGAAAATGCGGCCCAAGATATTCTCCGAGTATGTGACTTCCAGGGGATGGCCGAGGAATCGGACCCCTGCCTCTGTCGAGAGTCCCTTGCCGCCGGCAAAGACCTGAAGCCCGACGATCTCGCGGTCGAGCTCGACCACTCTGGCAATCGAGGTCTCACCATCGACGTTCTCGACCACCGCGGTGTCGCCAAAGGCAACACCCTTTGCCCTGACCCGAATCGTATCGCCCACGATCTCGAGCAGCCGTGTATGACGAATGAGTTCTTCGATCATTGCTCGAATTCACCTCGTCCGTTTCGGATTTCGGATTATCCCTACAACGACACTTCGGTTGAGAAGTCACTCCTTCACTTTGCTTGAGAGCCGCCCTGAACCGAGTGAAGGGGCAAATCCGAGCGATCCCGCCTGATGGGGAGAGCGAAGGATCTGTGATTTGCCGGGAGAGACCAGATTCTTCGTCGCTTCGCTCCTCAGAATGGCAAGGTGTCGTTGCAGGGCTAAGGGTTCTTCAGATAGACGACAAAGGCAATTGATGTGCCAGAGTGTCGAGACCGGCAACTGGATTTTAACAAAGCGAAATCACAGAGATTTCCAGATAGGCCCGGAACAATAAGGTGAGACCTCGGGCGACCTGACGGTCATGGGTTCTGGAGCAGTCAACGGAGGAATCCTGCGGGCGGCTGGACATAATTTATGCTTCTGGCCGAGAAATTGGGAATGACCTTTTTGTCACACGTCCACGACGCATATGACATCGGCGATCGCAGAAACTCACCCGTACTCATCTGGGCCCCATTTCCCCCTGCCGACGACATAAAACCACTCAATCCAGCCCGGCGATCAGCAATCATCGAGGCCGATCCTGTAGTTAAGTCCGGGAGGCGGAGGAGGAATCGAAGGGGGATGTCTTTTGTGCTCGCTGATTCTCGAGAGGTGTTCGATTCTCTCCCTCACAGCCGGATCTGCTTCCCCTGTCACAAGGTAGTGATCCAGCACGGCATAGGTAAGGCCCAGTTCACCTTCGTCGGTCTGGTTTTTCCACAGACCTGCCGACGGCGGTTTGATGATTATCTCATCCGGTACACCCAGATACCTTCCCAGGTCGCGCACCTGCCCTTTTGTCAGGTGTATGATAGGCTCGACATCCACCCCTCCGTCGCCGTACTTCGTGAAATAGCCGACCTTCATCTCCGATCGGTTCGTGGTCCCGGCCACCAGGTAGGTGAACCTGTTCGCATAGTAGTAGAGAGTCGTCATCCTGAGCCGCGGCTTGATGTTTGCCAGGGCCAATGCAGGGTCCCCGCCCGGTGTGGCCCGTACCGCCTCGATGAAGGCACCATAGACTCTATCCAGAAAAACCTCCTCACAGGGAAGCTTGCCTCTGTCGGCAAGACGCCTGGCATCGGCCGCGTCCTTGGGATCGGTCTGGCAGTGCATTATGAGGCCCAGGGTGTTTTCCGGAAACGCCTTCCTGCACAGCAGAGCGACAACCGACGAATCGATCCCCCCGCTCAAACCCACGACATATCCCTTTGTCTGCGACTCGGCTGCTGTTTCTCTCAGCCAACGGACGATAAAGTCAGCCACCTGAGCTGCCTGGTTCGTGTCCATCTCCGTTTCCTCCTTGTCGTTAAGCATGGGACGGAAAGAGAGGAATGAAACTCTCCGACCAAACGTCAGAGCTTCTAAAGCAGGAACGCAATAGAGCTCTAGACCATCCGTGTCTTCATCCATCCGGCAACCCGGCCTCAGGACCAAGAATCCCCTGTTACATTGATCTCCTGCCGAGATTCTTCGCTACGCTCAGAGTGACAGTTGCCTGGTTGCAGACGGACGGTGGTCATTTGGACGCCATGCCGTCGCGTCGATCCCCGACTGAAACTCCGTGACATTCTGCAATATGCCCGTACAAAATGCCCGACCACTCACGGCTGAATCTCGAGACCACGGCAGGCTGCACCCAGGAGAGCAGCCTTGGAGTTGAGGATGACCCGGACCGGAATGTTCGTCAAGAGGCTCGACATACGCCCCTTGCGTACAAAGGCGTCCATGAACCGGCCGTTCTTCAGGATCGGAAGGATGCGCGGCGGGATGCCGCCGCCCAAATATACGCCGCCTGTGGCCAGGACCTTGAGGGCCAGGTTCCCAGCCTCTGCCCCCAGGATGGAGACAAAAGTGTCGAGGGTTGCGACGCAGAGTTCGCAGGTCCCCCACTTTCCAAGGGCAGCGTTGACAATGACCGGCGTGCGGTCTTCGGCCGCAGCCAGCCGCTCGGCCAGCCAGGCCGGTTCCTCGGCCTGGCCGCGATCCTTGAGAAAGGCGTAGATCGTCGGCAGCCCCAGGCCGGAGCAGACCCGTTCGTAACTTACGTGCTCGAACTGGTACCGGTCCCGCAGATACCGGAGCAGGTCGATTTCCAGGCGGTTGGTGGGTGCGAATCCGACGTGACCGCCCTCCGAGGGGTGGGCCAGGTAACGAGATCCGTCCCAGGTGAGAAACGCCTCCCCCAGTCCCGTTCCCGGGGCAATAAGGGCGATGGCCCCGCCCTCGACCGGCTTTCCCCTGTTAAGGATGCGCAGGTCGCGTCCCTTGAGCAAGGGAACGGACTGGGCGATGGCCTCGAGGTCGTTCAGCAGGCAGATAGAGGAGAGGTTCAGCACCTCCCGCAGGTGCTCTTGATCGATTTCCCAGGGCAGGTTGGTTGTCCTGACCCGGCCCCTCAAGACCGGGCCCGCGACTCCAAAGGCGGCCCTGTCCACCTTCAGGTCCACCTGGGACAGGAATTCCTTCACGAGGGATTCCAGGTTGGGATAGCGAGCGCTCGGGAAGGTCTTCTCCACGAGCGGCTCTCCTGGTGGAAACCCGGGAGGGTAAACGGCCAGGTTGGTCTTGGTTCCTCCGATGTCACCGGCAAGCAGCATAACCAACTCCCCGGTCGATGGTCCTACCACGCCAGACGCCTCCACTCCTTCGGCTTTTCTTCAGGAGCCGGCAGTTTGGCCTTCTCCGGTGCCAGCAGGCGGCCCCAGTTGGTCCGCTCGCGCATCTCCTCCCTGACTCGCTCCGGTACGAAATCCCTGCCCACACGGATCTCCCACCCACCGCCGAGGGCCTTGTACATGCTTACCAGGTTCACGGCCACAGACCCTGTGGTTGCGGCAAGTCGATCCTGAGCCACCCTGAGGGAACGCTGCGCTTCCAGAACCCGCTGGTAATCGGCCAGACCTTCCCGGTACTGAAGCATGGAAAGATCGACCGAACGCTTGGATGCTTCGACACTTCCAAGCAGGTACCCAGCCTCCTGCTGGGCTCTCAAGAACGCAACCATGGCATCCTCCACCTCTTGAGCGGCACGAAGCACCGTATTCTGGTAATTGACGGCCAACCGCTGGAAGCGGGCATCCTGGAGGCGGACCCTGTTCTTGATCCGCCCGTAGTTGAAGATGCTCCATGAAAACGCCGGGCCTGTAAACCATTCGATGCTGTTCGAATTGAAAAAGTCACCGAAGCTGCTTCCGCCTGGAAACCCGGCTGCCGTCACTGCCGCATCGCTCGCGCGCAAACCGATAGAACCGAAAAGCACGAAGTGGGGGTAAAGATCCGCCTTGGCAACCCCGATGAGGGCGCACTGGGATGCGACCCGGCGCTCCGCAAGGCGGATGTCCGGGCGCCGGCGCAGCAAATCCGCCGGGATCCCCACTGCCACTTCGACGGGCGGCGTAGGAATCGGCATTGGACCTCCGACAATCTCCTCGATCTGGTCGGGCAGTATGCCGAGCAGAATGGCCAACCCGTTCTTGGCCTGGCGCAGGTTGATGTCCAGCCCGGGGATCAAAGCCTGGGTCTCCCTCAAGAGGGCCTTGGCCTGCTGCACATCGAGTTCGCTCACCTCTCCCCCCTCGAAACGCGCCTCGGCGATCTGGAGGGACCGCTTCTGGATCTTCACATTTTCCCGCGCCACTGCGAGACGTGCTTCAAACGTCCGAACCAGCACATAGGTACGGGCAACCTCGGCGGTTAGAGAGACCAGGACGTCGTCGTAGTTTGCGATCGATGCTTCCAGGTTCCCGATGCTCGACTCGACGGCACGGCGGTATCTGCCCCAAACGTCGATTTCCCAGGCAGCGTCAAAACCCAGATTGATTTCACCGAAGTCGAAATCCATCCCGGGCAGCGTGCCCGCCGTGTTCTCGCTCCGGCTTCTGTATGCATATCCGCCTTCTGCCCGCTGCCATTGCGGGAACTGCCTGCCCACGGCAATGCCCAACTGCGCCCTGGCCTCCAGGATCCGAATCCCCGCCATGCGAAGGGGCAGATTCTGCTTGTAGGCCTTTTCGATCAGGGTATCCAGCACAGGGTCCTCAAACACCTTCCACCACGTGCTGAAGTCCGCCGGCTCGCTCTTGATCTTCGGATCCTCCTTTTCGATCCATTCCCGCGGCTCCGGAGCCGTGGGTTTCACATAGTCCGGACCGACCATGGCACATCCGGCAAGGGCAATAGCAAGGGCAAGCAGCCCCGCCAGCGGCCGGTGGAGAATCTCTCGGGCGCTCTGCCCAGGCGACGGGCCGCTCCGGGGTCCGCCCGTATTGCTCTGTTGGGCGTCCTCTGGCAGGCTCGGCTCAAACCCGCACGTTATCATGATGCCTCCCCCCTTTCACCGCAAAGGTCCGGTGGTTTCTTCTGCTACGCTGTATTCTTTTCGTACGGCACCCTGAAAAAAGTGGCGTAGAGGACCGGTACGAAAATCAAGGTCAGCACGGTGGCAAAGCCCAGCCCGAACATGATGGTTACCGCCATGGCGATGAAGAACCCATCCTGGAGCAGCGGGAGCATGCCCATGATGGTAGTCAGGGCCGCCATGGATACGGGGCGCATACGGCTGACCCCGGAATCGACGATCGCCTGAAAGCGTCCCTTTCCTTCCCGGATCTCCAGATCGATCTGGTCGATCAGCACGATGGCGTTCTTGATCAGCATCCCGGCCAGGCTCATCACACCCAGCAGCGCCATGAACCCGAAGGGCTGCTTGAATATCAACAACCCCGCAGTGACCCCGATGATGGCAAGGGGTACGGTCAACCATATGATCAAGGGCTGCCGGAAGGCGTTGAAAAGAAAGATGACGACCAGGATCATCATTCCGAAGTAGATGGGAATCGACTTGGCCAGCTCGCTCGTCGCATAGGCAGAGTCCTCGGCTTCTCCCGACCAGGCGATAAAATAGCCGGGCTTGTCTTTCAGGGGGATGATGTCGTCGTATTTGACCGGGATGGTGCCGGCGTCCCACTTGTCCTCGGGAATGTTCTTGCCGAGATACTGCTCCACATCGACCCCGAGGGCCTTCTCTATCTTGGGCTTGACCCGCTCCATCACCTCCGACGGCAGGCCCCTTCGGGCATCCGCATGGATCTTTATCATAGACCGCCGGTTGTATCTCGAAATACGGCTGTCCTCGTTTCCGGTCTGCAACCCGTTTATCACCTGGAGCATCGGAACCTTTTCATGGGTAATCGGACTGATGAGCGAGATGTCGAGCATGTCCTCAACGGTCTGGCGATCCTTTGCGGGTGCCCGCGCATAAATCGGGATCAGCTCGATCCCTTCACGAAAGACCCCGGCCAGGGTCCCCGAGTAGTTTGCCTGAAGCACCAGAGAGGCCATTCGGCGGTCGATTCCCAGTCTTCGGGCCCGGTCCTCTGCAAGTATGGGACGAACCGTTTTGACCTTGTTACCCCACTCGTCGCGAACGGCCTTTGTGTCCGGATCAGCGGAGATGATCGCTTTGGCGATCTCGGCCATCCGGCGTAGCTCCGCCGGATCAGGCCCGTTGATGCGGAGCTGGATCTTGCCGCCGCTCCCAGGGCCAAGATTGAATTTCTTGACGTTGATGACGGCATCCGGAAACATGATTTCCAGGTCGGACTGGACCTTCTGGTAGATTCGGTCTATGGTTCTATGATCATCCACTGTGACGAGGACCAGGGCGTAGTGGCTCCCAGCATCTATCGGTACACTATAGGTCAAAAGAAAACGGGGATGCCCCGACCCGATGGCAGATGCGGTGGCGGTTACACCCTCGATCTTTCTCAGGTAGACCTCGATCTCTTTGACCTGTTTTTCCGTGTCCCTGATGTAGGTGCCCTCCCGGAACTGGATTTCAACCATGAACTGCGGCCGTGTGGACGGCGGGAAAAACAGGTTGTCGAGAAATCCGAACCCGAACAGAGCTACCGCAAACAGGCCGACGACCACACCGATCGTGACCCACCGGAATCGGATGGCCGTCATTACACCCTTACGGTAAAGCCGGTAGAATTTCCCCCCATATGGATCGGCCGCCTTGTCGTCTCGCCCGCCCGCCTGCCTTGTTTTGAGAAAGGTCTTGACGAGTAGCGGCGTTGAAGTCACCGCGGTAAGCCAGCTCAGGGACAGGGAGATCAGAATAACGTAGTAGAGGGACCTGGTGTACTCACCGGTGTTGTTGGTCATGCCCCCGATTGAGGCAAACGCCAGCACGGCAACTGCGGTTGCGCCCAAGAGCGGGACGGCGTTCTGGGCCACCACCCTTTTGGCCGCTTCCAGGCCATCCATGCCCTGCTCCATTCGGACCTTCATCCCGTCCACCACCACGATGGCGTTGTCGACCAGCATTCCCAGCGCGATGATAAGGGCTCCCAGAGATATCCTTTCCAGGGTGATCTGGTAGTAGCCCATCACAACAAAAGTGGCGGCAATGGTCAGGGCGAGTATGAATCCTATGATAAAACCGCTGCGCAACCCCATGAAAAACAGAAGGACGATGACTACAATGGCCACGGCCTCGATCAGGTTGACCACAAAACCGTTGACCGACTTGACGACGCTCTCGGCCTGATTGGAGATGACTTCCAGATCCATCCCCAGAGGAATCTGACCCAGCAGTTCGTGAATCCGTTTTTCGATTGCCTGGCCCATGGTGACCACGTTGCCGCCCTCGACCGTGGAGATCGCGATGCCGATAGCGGGTTGGCCGTCGACCAGCAGGATGCTTTTCGGCGGGTCGACATAGTCCCTCCGAATTTCGGCCACGTCTTTGAGGTAGATCAGTCTGCCCCCCTTGCTGCCGATGAGGAGGCCACCGAAGTCCTTTTCCGATTTATAGATACCGCTCGGATATATGGGCACGTATTCACTGCCGATCTTGATGCGACCCGCATCGGCCGGTATGTTCTTGGCTTGAAGAGCGCTGAAGATCTCATCAGGGGTGATCCCGAGACTGGACATCTTCGTCTTGGACAGCTCTACGTAAATGGCCTCCTGCTGGACACCGAAAAAGACGATCTTCTTGACGTCTTGCACGGTGATAAGCTCCCGTTTGAGCAGCTCGGCCACTTTTTTCAGCTCTGCATAGGTAAACCCCTGGCCGGTCAAGGCGAAGTAGACTCCGTAAACGTCGCCGAAGTCGTCATTGACGATGGAGGGTCCGGCACCGGGGGGCAGCTCCCTCTGATAGTCGTTGACCTTGCGCCGGAGCTCATCCCAGACCTGGGGCAGGGCGGATTTGCTGTACTTGTCCTTGATGACGACCTTGACCGTTGAAAGCCCCCTCTCGGAATAGGACTCGACCCGTTTGAGCTGGCCCAGTTCCTGGGCCGCCTTTTCTATTTTCTCGGTGACTTCTTTTTCCACCTCTTGGGCCGAAGCGCCGGGATAGGGTGTCAGAACCACCGCCTCTTTGATCGCAAATTCCGGGTCCTCCAGCCGGGGCAGTCTTTCGTAGGAATAAAAACCCACGACCAGAAGGAGGATGGTCAGCGTCCAGGTGATTACGCTCTTCTTGATTGAGAGTTCCGCGAGATTCATGAGTCCGGTTTCCCCTTATTGCTGGTCCCACAACCTGACTTTCATGCCTTCCTGCAGTTTCAGGACCCCGGCGACGACGATCTTTTCGCCGCCCTTGAGACCCTCCTGGATGACTATGTTCTCAGAACCGGTCAGGCTGCCCACCTTGACGCTCTGTTTGTGTACCGTCATGTTTTCCGGGTCGACTACCCACACATAGTTCTTACCGTCCGGTTCAGCGAGAACCGCGCCGGCGGGTATGAGGATCTGTGTCTCCTGTGTCTCTTCCCCTCGGGGTGAAAGCACCACGGTGGCGGTCATTCCCGGGAAGACATTGATACTTTCGGGCTGCGGCAACTCGAACACCACCTGATAGGTCTGAGTGGCGGGGTCCGCCTTGGTTGCATATTCCTTGAGCTTCAAGGGGTACTGCTTGCCCGGGGCGGTCGGGAACTCGGCCACGGCGGTGACCGTCCCCTTTTGTTGTTCTTTTGCCATGGCCATCACGTTTTCCGGCACATCGACCAGGATCTCCACTCGGTATATATCCTCGAGGCTTACGATGGGCTGCTTGGGTTGGACTTCCTGGAAGTTGTCCACGTACCGTTTGGCAATCACTCCGGAGAAAGGGGCCCTCAGATAGGTGTAGCCCAACCTGTTTTTTGCGTCTTCCACTACGGCTTTCAGCGACTTGATCCTGGCCTGGGCACGGCTTACCGCTTCCCGCCTCTTGTCGACCAGCGCCCCGCTCACCGCACCCGGGTCTTTCTTCTTGATCCTCAGGACACGCTCGTACTCGCTTTTGGCAAGTTTCAAAGCAGCCCTGGCTTCTCCGAGTTTACCCTGGACATTTCGAATTTCAACCTGAAAATCCTTTGGATCGACACGTGCCAGGAGGTCGCCTTTTTTCACAAACTTCCCCTCTTTCCCTTCGACCGGGAGTTCTATGAGCCTCCCTCCCACCACCTTGAATGCCAGCTCCACACGCCTGGACGCCCGTACCTTGCCCGGAAGCGTCAGGCCTGAAATAGCGCCGCTCGATGGGACGGTCATGATCTTGACCGGCCTGATAACCTCTCTTGCAACTTCCTCTTCCCCTTTTCCGCAGGAAGTGATAAGAAGCCCCACCGATGCGATCAGGCAGACCAATGCCGGGAAGAGGCGGCTCGATGCGTGGCGGGTTCGGGTTCTGTTGTCTGGTTTCATTTTTTCTACCTCTGGGTGCTTAGTATTGGAACAAACCTCTACTCCTTCGAGTTGCCATACACAAGGGCTGCCAGGCGACGGCGCGACCTGCTCCCTGCAGGACAACGGCCAGCGGTCTTGCTGCCCCGACACAGGGACTCAGGCGGGTTCGGCCGGCCTTTCCGTCCCCACCGGGAAAGCCTGTCCAACCTGATGGGGCGGTCATCACGGCCTGCACACCGTCACTCGAAACAATCCCCGCCAAAGATCAATGAGAAAGATACCACAGACAAGAAAGCAATTGGAATGCCCCAAAGGCCTGAAGCACAAGGGAACTATAACCCTTTGGAAAACGGAGGCTTTCCAAATGCGGGCAAAACCACGCAGCGGCACTCCAGGCGACCTAAAGGTCATTGGTGCCGCCGCATCCAAGAGGCCCCTTTGACGATGATCAATCACTGTTCATTGAAACGGCTGATGCAGCATGACCGCGACCTTTTTGTCATGTTGGCAGGACACAAAGGACGCCTGGCAATCATAAACCTCCGAGCTCTCCTTTCCACCTCGGGTCCTTCTTCATCCGGGCGAGCTTGCGTTGAACCTGCCTTACGGTAACGCCGAGGATCCGGGCCGCCTCCCTGCGATTGCCCCGAGTCTGGTTGAGCACGTAAGCCACGTGAATCTCGTCGTTCTCCTTCAGGGTGCAGAGTGTTCGTCCAAAGGAAACAACAGAGGATTCACCTCCCTCCAGGTGCCGGGGCAGGATGAGGGTCGAATCGGCGAGGAGCACGCACCGTTCGACTACCTGTGCGAGTTCGCGGATATTGCCCGGGAAACGCATCTTGGTCAACAGATCCATGGCTTCGGGGCTGAAACCCCGTACCTCCTTTTTGTGGCGCGAACAGGCCGCTCTCAGAAAATGATCGGCCAAGAGAGGAATGTCTTGGGCCCTCTCCCGCAGAGGCGGGAGGTGCACGTGGGCTGAATTGAGCCGATAGAAGAGATCCAGCCTGAATCTGCCTTCCTGTACGGCCCTGTCCAGGTCCGTGTTGGTTGACGATGCGATCCGAACATCCACCTGCCTGACTTTCTTCTCGCCGAGTCTGATGATCGCTTTTTCCTCCAGTGTCCGGAGGAACTTGACCTGGAGGTTGGGAGCCAATTCCCCGATCTCATCCAAGAATAGTGTTCCGCCGTGAGCCTGCTCGAAATATCCGGCATGATCCACTGTGGCGCCCGTATAGGCGCCCTTCACGTATCCGAAAAACTGGCCTTCGAACAGGGATTCCGGCACAGAGCCGACATTTACCGCTATGAAGGGCCCGTCAGGGGATGGACCCACCCGGTGGATTCCCCGGGCAAGCAACTCCTTGCCGGTTCCAGACTCCCCTGTGATGAGAAAGGGATTGCCGCTTCGAGCCATCGTATCGGCATAGTGAAGCAGTTCGATCATACGAGGGTCCCGAGTAATCGTGTCCGCAAAGGCAGGGGGTATTTGCCGTTTCTTTCTGGCAGAGCCCGCGCCTGCCAGACCCGTTCGCAGGCCTTTACGTTCATAGGCCCGTTCGATTGAAAGGAGAAGCCGATCGTTGTCCACCGGCTTGACCAGATAGTCGTAGGCACCGAGGTGGACGGCCTTTACCGAGAGAGATACATCATCCACCGCGGTCAACATGATAAACTCCGTCGCAGGTCTGTACGGCTTTGTGGCCTCCAGCACCTCCAGCCCGTCCACCTCCGGCATGATGATATCGAGCAGGACGATATCGAAGTCTTTCTCCTTGATCAGACGGACGGCGTCCCGGCCGTTGTCGCATACCTCCACGTCCCTGAAGTTTCGATGCCTCAGGATGCGCTTCACCGAGGTGAGAGCCATTTGTTCGTCGTCGACAATGAGAATTCTCATAGCCTTTGCCTCCCGAGGGCACCAACCACCTGGAGCAACCGGTCGGTCTCCACCGGCTCCTGTACCAGGTGTCCGGATTGGAATATACCATCGGGTCCGCGTTTGAGCGCGTCGGGAGACCTCGTATGGAGGACGACGGCCACCAGAGGGAAGCGGGATTCCACCTCTACTGCGAGCTCCCAGCCGGTCATCCCCGGAGGCACGATCTCGAACAAAACCGTATCCACCTCGGGGTGCCCCTCCAGGTATTCCATCACGCGTTCCGATTCGAGGGGGATCTCAACCCAGCCCGCCCCAACTACTGCCCGGAGCGATCCATGCTTCCCCTGCACCTTTCCATTGTCTCTTACAGAGAGGATGGTCGGCTCGAGGTGCAGTTGGGAGTCCCTCTCGACGGGAAGAAACACGGTAAAACGGCTTCCCCGACCGGGTCGTGAAAGCACCCCGATCACCCCTCTGTGCTCCTCGACCAGGCCGTGGGAGACGGAAAGTCCCAGTCCGGTGCCCCTTTCTTCCCTCCGGGTAGTAAAGAAAGGATCGAAGATCCGGTCAACCACCTTGGCCTCCATGCCTCTGCCGTTGTCCTCGACTTCTATCAGCACGGCCCGGAGTCTCTCGAGATACCGGGTCCTAATGGAAACCTTCCCCCGGGCCTTGTCGGGGACGGCCTGGGAGGCATTCACGAGCAGGTTCGCCACCACCTGCTCGAGTTTCTGAAGGTGGCCGTCGATTTCCGGCAAACCCTCACCGAGGCGGATCTCTATCTCCCCGACCGATTTTCTCAGTTGGGCACCCACTATCCTGAGCGTCTTTTCGACAACTTCGTTCACCTGGACCGGCCTGGTGTGAACGCTTTCGTCCATCCGGGCAAAATCCTTAAGGTCTGAGACTACCCTGTTGATTCGTTCAGAACCTATGCGGATCGCTCTGATGATCTCCCGCATGTCCTCGAGCAGTTCCTCGAAACCCAGGCCGTCCTTCTGCCACCCTGGGTGGGTGTCCGAATATTCCCTGAGAATCGGCTCGAAGATCCTCCAGGTCTCTTCCAGGAGGGGGGTATTATAGGTGATAAAACTGTTGGGGTTGTTGATTTCATGGGCCACACCCGCCACTACCTGTCCCAGCGAGGAAAGTCTGTCGGCCTGGATGATCTGTTGCTGGCGGCGCTCCGATTCCTGTCGAAGCCGTTTCTCCTCTGTGACATCCGAGGCGATGCCCGCGATACGATAGACTTTGCCTGACTCGTCACGAATCGGGAACGAACGAATTCGCACCCACCGCGCGGAACCGTCCGGTCGTACGATCCGATGTTCAAAACCGGATTCCTCCACTCTCACTCTCATGAGGGCGTTCTTTACGTGCTCCCGGTCATCCGGATGAACACCCTCGAACCAGATCATGTGCCGATCGTACAGGCTCCGGCAGGTGCGCCCCCAAACCTTCTCGTATGCCGGGCTTACGTAGAATACCTCGGTCAGGTCCGCACTGCGCAACCAGAAGACATCCTCGATGTTCTCGGCGAGCTGCCGGAACCGTGCTTCGCTCTCCCGGAGCGCATCCTCGGCCCGCTTACGCTCCTCCACCTCACGCCTCAGTTGCTCATTTGCTCTGACCAGCTCTTCAGTACGCTCCTTCACATATTGTTCAAGCTCTTCGTGGGCCCTCCTCAGTGCCTCCTCCGCCCCCTTGCGATCGGTTATGTCTTCCTTGACTCCGACGAAATGGGTAATCGTACCACGGTCATTCTTGATGGGAGAGATCGAGGCGGCTTCCCAGTAAAGATCCCCGTTTTTCTTCTTGTTGAGGAACTCCCCGCGCCACTCGTTTCCATGAGTGATCGTCTCCCACAACTCCTGGTAGAATCCCGGAGACTGTCTGCCGGACTTCAGGATTGATGGATTCTGTCCAATTGCTTCGCCAGCCGTGTACCCTGTGAGCCGTGCAAATTTCTTGTTGACGTACTCTATGGTCCCCATTGTGTCCGTAATGACCACGCTTGCCGGGCTCTCCTCCACGGCCCGCGAGAGCTTGCGCAACTCAGCCTCGGTCTTCTTTCGCCGGTCGATCTCCCTTTGGAGTTCCGCCGTACGCTCTTTCACCAACTCTTCGAGACGACGGGGCCGTTTGCTCACCTCATCCCCGGCCCTCTGCTCCGACTCTTCATAGCCGAATCTTGCAGCCATCGGCCCGCTCCTCTCGTCATACACAGGCGCGAAGGTTCTCGCTCCCGCCTTCCACGCAGCCTGTCCGGATCTCGTTTGTTCGATGAGCTTTCAAGGCACAACACAGGAGAGAACATGGATTCAGAGCTTAAACACGCACCTCAAGAGCCTTCGGCCCCCCATATAGAGACTCTACTCAGCCCGGGTGTTCGTTGTCAAGGAACCTCCCACCCGAGATTGCCGATTTTGGATTCGACCGGTCCTTTGCGTCACATGGATATGACAAAAAAGTCGCTTTTGGTGCTGCCTCAGCCGGTTCAATCAATTCAACGCTGTCAAAACCGCACCCCTCTTCCGGTCAACACGTGTCTCCCTGACCTTTGGGTCACCTCCCGACTCCCGCGCAGTTCGTCCTCTCAACTCAAGAACTCACGCCATGTCAGTAGGTTAGCGCCTCTTTCTCCCCATTGAAGCTCTAGGCATAACCGTTGCAGTGGCCCAAGTATTCCCGTTCCCCGGTTGCGGACTTCGGGAGAACCCGGCACGGATGACCTAAATGCCGAGGGAGTGGACCTGGGTGCTTGAAACCATAAGACGGATTCTATTGACCGGAGATGAAGCAGAGTTTGTGAGAACCCTGGGCCGACACTTGAAAAGAGAGCGGTTTTTGCTGGAGGAGAAGTGCGACTATGGGGCAGCTCGTAGAAGAATCGAAGACTCCCGCAGGAGTCCCTTCGACCTGATCGTCATGGTTGGGACCGTACCGACCCCGGGAATGTACGAGTTCTTAGATTGGGTCAAGAAGGTCCATCCTCAAACTTCGGTTCTGCTCTTATCGGGCATCGGTTTCGACCAACGAGCAGCGGAGACCATGAGACCGGACATGGACGGCCATGGCCAGCAGCCTATCACCCCGAAAGAGATGATAGCGCTGATCCGCAGGATCGACCGCAACCGAAGACGAATCTCGAGGAGATAACGGTGTCTCTCCGTCCGCCTCACTGGGGACTTGTTGAAAGATAGATGTCCGGCTGCCCACCGAAACGGAAGCCGGGCTCCTGCGTGGTAGACTCTCAAATCAGAAAGGAGGAACATCTCATGGCACAAAACAACACGGAAATTATGGCGGCAGAACAGAATGAGGTCTTCGGAGAGGTCAGGAAGCATTGGGGCTGGCTGCTCGGGCTCGGCATCGTATTTGTCATCCTCGGCATCATCGGGCTCGGTATGACTTTCGGTCTGACCATGGCCAGCGTGCTCTTCGTTGGCGTACTCATACTGATCGGCGGCGGTCTTCAACTCTTTGATTCGTTCAAGTGCAAAGGGTGGAAGAGCATACTCTGGCATGTTATCATCGCGTTTCTCTATATCTTTGCCGGCATCGTCATCATCACTCATCCGCTCCTCGCCTCGACCCTTTTCACGGCGATGCTTGCCATAGGGATCCTCGCCGTGGGTATCCTGCGCATCATCATGGCGATCGAGCTGCGGAGTTCCAAGGGATGGGGGTGGGTGCTCTTCAGCGGCATCATCTCCGTGCTGCTGGGTCTTGTGATCCTTTCCCACTGGCCGGTTTCAGGCCTTTGGGTCATCGGCTTACTGATAGCAATAGAAATGATCGTTCACGGCTGGTCGTATATCATCATGGCCTTGACCGTCAGGAGCATCGCCCGGTAGGAAAACCAGGTCCCTTTCCGAAGCCACTGCCAGTGCCGTCCGGCAAGGGCAGTGGCTTTTTTCTGCACCAGCCCTGTATGCGGACCCCTTTCTCCTTGAGCGGATCCCGGTCGTATGGGGTCTGCCTTTTCTGCTCGTGCTGACCTGTCGGAGCTAGGACTTATGGGAGAGAGTCTCTCTCAGATCGCTCTCAAACTGTCTGAGGATGTGCTGGAGGGCTTTGTTCCAGCCTTCCACCAGAGCCTCCGGGGAGTCTCCTTTGAGGGGGATTTCTCTACGATAACGCTTCTGAAGAAGGATCCTGGAACGTCCCGCAACGTCCTCTATGAAGAAGAGCTCCACTGCCATGACGCCCTTGGCTTGAGTCCCCCTGCTGTAGTCCCCATAAAGATCGGTGATCGTCCCCTCGACGACGTAGGTGGACTCCATCTGGTCGGTGTAGTCCACAACGTGCTGGAAGAGCCCTGATTTTGCCAGCCATGCGAGGACTTCCTCGGTTATCATCGAGTCCGGTGAAGTGAAAAATTCGTTGTAGAAGTCCGACTGGTAACTCAAATCGCCCGTTCGATAGACAAACCCCGTGCCTTCGTACTGGGGAGAGATGCGGAGCTTCCGGACCCTCAGTACGATGCCGTTTTCAGGGGGTGCGACCTCTCCGTCCCGTGAAACGTCCAGCATATAGGTATGCTTTTCTACGTAACTCCTGCTGAGGCAACCCGGCAGGACCGAAAGGAATACAAGAAGCCCGGCGAGAAACACCGAGAGGGTACTCTTTTTCGTCATTATCACTTCCTCCTTTTTGAGCGGGGTGGAGGCTTTCCGAACAGGATCTGGGAGGGGTCTTTTTTCACCCTCTCGCTCAACTCCTTGAAGTTTTGGGAGATGGCCCGGATGTTCTCCAGGGTCCTTTCGATGTTCGGCCTCTGATTGGCCATCAAATCGTCGAGCTGGCGAGAGACCCTCTTCAGCCGGGCGACGATTTCAGGAAGATCCCTAGAAGAAGAATCGAGATTCTTTGCCAGGTTTTCTACGCTTCCGGAAACCCTGGGCAGTCTGGCAAGAGCCCTTGCCACGGGCTTCTCCGAGCGCTCCACGATTCGCCGGATCTCATTCATCGTGGCCGAGGCATCGGCGAGTATCGATCTTATCTCACCCTTCTCTATGAGCCGGTCGATATTCTCGTTGGTCCGCCTCGCCCCTGCGAGCAAGGCTTGGATCTGTTCACCTATCCCCTCGGCGTTCAGCGCCTCTATCGCTTCCGTCGCGGCACCCAGAGTCTCCTTCAGAGTGGCCGAGATCCCCTCAGTGTCCACCTTCTCCAATCTCCTCAGTATCTTTTTCACGGACGCGGTAAGGCGGGTAATGGTACTCGGAGCGGAAGGTATATAGATGGATTTGGGTGTCCAGTAGATTTCCATGGGAGGATTGCGCTCCGGGTTGAGGTAGTCTACCTCGAGATAGGCAGTCCCGGTCACACCTTGGGCGGCCATGCGAACCCTGAGTCCCTTCTCGATCTCATTCTGCAGGATGGAATGGGTCTTTCCGCGGCTGCCGAACAGGATCTTGGGACTAATTTCCATTTTGACAAGCACCAACCGGCTTGACTCCAGAGCCTTTTCGCTGGTCGGAGCCGTGGAT
>JAFDHF010000020.1 GCA_019308905.1 Deltaproteobacteria bacterium | reverse complement strand
CCACTACCCGATGCTCTGGGCCTTTGGAGGCAAAGAGTGCGAAGCAGACGGGAAGACCCTGGCCATCAGGTCGCCTGAAACGGCCAATGTCGTGGATTACCGTCGCAAGCTCCACCGTGCGGCCGAGACTGCGGACGTATTTTCCTGGGACGACTCCAGCAACAACCGGGCCTTCCTCGCAGAGGCGATCTCTGTTACGGGCAATGCTGCCAGCATCTATTGGGCTGAGAAAAAGAGTGCCCCCCACCTGCGCGAGGTAACCGATCACGCCCTCTGGCCTAGAGGCCCTGCGGGACGTTTCGGTTATTCCACCGCCATCAGCCTGGGAATCTTCAAGTTCTCCAAAGTCCAGAAGGAGGCCAAAGAGTTCATCAAATGGTTGCTCCATCCGGCCCAGTATTCCGCCTGGATCGGCGTGGGCGAGGGGATGTTCGCGGGTCTCTTGAATTACTACGAGGACGACCCGGTCTGGAAGAAGGATCCCAAGGTGGCAATCATGCGGGAAATCCCCAAGTACGTGCGGATGCCCGGCTATCCCGGACCGCCGTCTCGGCCTGCAGCCGAGGCTATGGTTAAGTATGTCATAGTCAACATGTTCGCCCGGGCCTGCAAGGGAATGGCCACGGATGAGACCATCGCCATTGCCGAAAGAGAGCTTAAGGAAATCTACGGAAAGGCATAAGGGCGCAAGGTGAGGCCGGCGAGAAGAATGGTCCCAGAGATCCAAGCAGCGGACGATCGGCTCCGAGCCTGGGCGAGGCGGTTTGTGAGCCCCGAGGTGCTCTCCGGTTACATGCTGATCTCGCCGGCCCTCTTCCTTATGGTGGTACTTCTGGGCTACCCCTTTTGTCTGGCCGTCTATATCAGCCTCACCGACAAGGTACTCGGGTCATCCGGGAATTTTATCGGAATACACAACTTTTTCAAACTCATAGGGGACCCGTACTTTCGTCAGACAGTTCAGAACTCCCTCATCTATACGATTTCAAGCGTCTCTCTCAAGCTCTGCCTGGGGATGGCCCTAGCTCTGCTTTTGAGTCAGGAGTTCCGCTACCGGAATCTGGTACGGGGACTGATTCTGTTGCCTTGGGTCGTTCCCACCTCCCTGAGCGTCCTCACCTGGCTCTGGATGTTCGATTCCCTGTTCAGTGTGATAAACTACATGCTTCTCAGCCTGGGGATAATCTCCAGAAAGATCCCCTGGCTGGGCGACCCATTCTGGGCCATGGTTTCCGTTATCATTGTTAACACCTGGCGGGGCCTGCCTTTTTTTGCTCTCTCCATCCTGGCAGGCCTCATGACCATTCCCAAAGAACTTTACGAGGCAGCCGAAACCGACGGGGCGCGGGGCTTGGGCAAGTTCTGGTACATAACTCTTCCCCTTTTGCAACCGGTAATAGGTGTTGTTGTTCTGTTTTCCACGATCTGGACTTTTTCGGACTTCCAGATAGTCTATATCCTGACCCATGGGGGGCCGATCAATGCCACCCAGGTCTTCGCCACCATGGCCTATGATGTAGCCATGGTGGCGGGCCGGATCGGAGAGGGGGCTGCAATCTCCCTTTTTCTATTCCCGATCCTCCTTGTGGTGGTTTTCTTTATGTTGCGATACCTCCGTCAGGTCTGAGAGGCGTCGATGAAGCGGAGACGTTTGCAAATCGTCAAGAGAATTTTTGGGCTCTATCTTCCCCTGGGAGCGTTCCTCTTTTTTGCCCTCTTCCCCTTTTACTGGATGGCGGTGAGCAGCTTCAAAAGCGATTCGGAACTGTACAACCTCCGGGCCAACCAGCTCTTGCTGAAGAAACCAACCCTCGAACATTTCAGGAACCTCATCAGGGAAACCGCGATTCTCCACTGGCTCTTCAACAGTTTCTTCGTCTCCTTCCTTACGGCTGTGATCTCCATGACTCTGGGGATCATGGCGGGGTACGCCCTGGCCCGCCTGGAATTTCCGGGGGCAAAGAGTTTCGGCATGGCGACCTTCGTCACTTACCTGGTCCCGACCACCCTTCTCTTTATTCCCCTTGCAAGTGTGGTTCAGGCCCTCAGGCTTTCAAACTCCATCTGGTCGTTGGTTGTAACCTATCCGACCTTCTTGATCCCTTTCTCCACCTGGATGCTCATCGCTTATTTCAAGTCGATTCCAAGAGAAATCGAGGAATGCGCCATGATAGACGGATGTGGTCGCATAAGAGCTCTTGTCCAAATCGTGCTTCCCATGGCCATTCCGGGAATCGTCTTTTCGGGAATGTTCAGCTTCACCCTCTCCTGGAACGAGTTCGTCTATGCCCTGACCTTTATCTCCAGTACCGCCCACAAGACCATATCAGTAGCTGTGCCGACGACTCTCATTCGAGGAGACGCTTATTTCTGGGGAGACCTTATGGCCGCCTCCTTGGTCGGTTCGGTTCCGGTGGCCGTGCTGTATTCATTCTTTACGGAATACTTCATCTCCGGCATGACGGCCGGTGCTTTGAAAGGCTAGGACCTTGCGGCGGTTCTTTAAGACTTCTGCTTCTCGAAATCCCCCGCTCGACACTCGGGAAATGCCGGGGCTACGGGCCTCAAAGATGAAGATCTCGGACCGGACAGGCGGGAGGAAGGTTGGTTTATCAATCGTACTGGCAACAGACAAAAGGACACGGATCGACGATCCCAGGAGGTGAAACATGATCAGCATCGAGGCGCCCGGCGCTGTCCGGACCATGATGGTCTCTTTCCGTCGAGGCGACCTTATCATCGAGGAACTTCGAGAACTCCTCAAGAGAGAGGGAGTGGACGCGGCTCTCATAACCTCGGGCATCGGTTCTTTTGATGTCTGCAAGCTCCACACGATCACCGGGACAGGCCTGCCCCCAAAGGACCGTTATTTCACCCTCGAAGGTCCCATCGAGGTGGGCGCGCTCCACGGATCGGTGGCAGGGGGAGAACCACATATTCACGTCGTGGTCCATGACACGGCAGAGGACAGGCTCTATGTAGGCCACCTGGAGCCCGGCACGCGTTGTTGCTACCGTGTCGAGCTGGGCCTGATCGTTCTCGGGAAGGCCAAAACCAGGAGGGTCACCGATCCAGAGACAGGACTCATCGACATCATGCCGGAAGAGGATTGATATGGGAGACCTTGATAAGATCGCCGCCCTAGCGCCATCGACCCTCGATCGCTTCCGCCTCGACACCAGGAAGGCCCTGGTGGTGGGCGGCAACAAGGGCCTGGGCCAGGCCATGGCCATGGCTCTGGGTGCCGCCGGAGCCGACGTGTGCGTGGTGGGCCGCGGACCGGATGGACTGAAGGAGACCGCAGAGGCACTCCGTAGACTCGGGCGCAAGGGGATGTCCATTGCAGCCGACGTGACTATCGAAGCCCAGGTGGAACAGTTGGTTGGAGAGGTGGTGGAGGCTTACGGGGGTATCGACATCCTGGTCAACAGCCAGGGAGGTGTCCACCTTGAGCCTATTTCCGAATTCGATGCCGGACAGTGGCAGCGGGTTATTGACATAAACCTGAAATCCGTGTTTCTCTGTTGCAAGCACGTCGGACGAGTCATGCTGGCACAGGGCAAGGGGAAGATTATCAATATCTCCTCCGTGCGGGGTTTCCAGGGGAGGGCCGAAGACGCCGCCTACGCTCCAAGTAAGGGCGGCGTAAATCAGCTGACCCATTCACTGGCTATCGAGTGGGGGGTCAAAGGGATCAACGTCAACGCCATCGCGCCGGTTTTCACCCGAACGGCCATATCTGCTCCGTTCTTGGACGATCCGGTCAAGCGGGATTGGGTGCTGAGCAGAATCCCCATGAAGCGGACGGGCGAGTTGGATGATCTCTTCGGCCCTGTGGTGTTCCTGGCTTCGGATGCCTCCGACTTCGTCAACGGCCACGTGCTGGTCGTCGATGGCGGCTGGCTGGCTGCCTAGGGATGTACTGGTAAGGCCTGACAGGAACGCAAATCCCTTTGCGCGGGTCGAGCAAGGCGCCGTCATGAGAGAACCCGAGGGAGTTGGCCGCCTCGGAGGCCTGCCGCCTCGCTCCAAATCAAGAAGAAAACCCGGTTGCCGGCGTTTATGGAGAGGAAAACCATGGCTGAAAGGGTCGACAAATTTCTTGCCAATAGGGTCTTGCATCACGGGCCCGGAGCTCTCGGCCAGCTCGACCGGGAGATCCGCAGACTCGGGGGCACGCGGATCGGTCTTGTCACCGACCCCGGAGTGGTGGAGGCAGGGATCGCCGAACGTGTCCTTGAGGAGATCAAGGGTGAGGTCTTCTCCTTTGAGGAGGCCCAGCCCGAACCGAGCTACGAGGTGGTCGACCGTTGCGTCGACTTTCTAAAGGAAAAAAGCTGCGACCTGGTGATCGCCCTCGGGGGCGGAAGCTCCATGGACTGCGGCAAGATGGCGGCAGTCATGATCAGGAACACCGGGAAGGTCACCGATTACTTCGGCGCAGACCGGGTACCGAACCCGGGACTTCCCGTAATCGCGATTCCCACGACAGCGGGGACGGGCAGCGAGGCCTCGCCGGCCTGTGTTTTTGTGGATCCGAAGGAAGGGGTCAAGAAAGGCGTGCGTTCGGATTTCATCCTCCCCGAAGCGGCCATACTCGACCCCCTGCTCACCCTCGGGCTTCCCCAAGCCCTGACAGCCTCGACCGGAATGGATGCCCTGACCCACGCGATAGAGGCATACACCTCTCTGAAGGCCACCATCCTGAGTGATATCGTAGCGGAGCAGTCCATCCGGTTGATCGGGGAGCATCTTCCCGTTGCCTTTTCCAACGGAAACGACCTCGAGGCACGATACGGAATGCTCATGGCAAGCTACCTTGCAGGAGTAGCGATCGCCGTGGCCGGTGTGGGGGCTGTTCACGCCCTCGCCCACACCCTGGGAGGAATCCATGGAATCCCCCATGGTGTGGCCAATGCCCTTCTCCTTTCCTACGTCATGGAGTTCAACCGCATCGGATGCCGGGAGCGGTTCGCCCGCGTCGCCGTACTGCTCGGAGAGAAGGTCGACGGCCTGTCGCTGGAGGACGCCTCCCACAGGGCCGTCGAGTCGGTTCAAAGACTCTCTGGGGAGCTCGGCATCCCCAAACACCTCAGGGACTTGAACATACCCGAGGATTCCCTCGATCTTGCCGCAGAAGGGTCGATCCAGACGGGGGCGAGACTCCTGGCCAACAACCCGCGGGTCTTGGAGCCCGGTGAGGCAAAGCAAATACTGAAGAGGGCCTACTGAAGGCGGGCCCATGCCTCAGGGCCGGCGATCCTCCTTGCGCGGCAGCAACCCGAGTCGTTTGCTTCCCTGGAAGGTCACACCGAAAATCCGACTCACCCGTGGGATCTCTCTCTGAGGCAGGAGCGATTCCTCATCCCGTAAGGTTCAAATCGAAGTGGCGGAGAATCCGCCGTCCACCACGAGGTTTGATCCCGTGATAAAGCTCCCCGCCCTGTCAGAGGCGAGCAGCAGGGTCGCCCCGACCAGTTCTTCTGGATCCCCGAACCGTCCCATTGGGGTGTGGTCCATGATGGCTCTCACCCTCGACTCGTCCAGCACCTTCCGGTTCTGTTCGGCCGGGAAGAAACCGGGGCAGAGGGCGTTGACACGAATCCCGTGGGGAGCCCACTCCCTGGCCAGGTTCTGGGTGAGGTTCCAAAGGGCCGCCTTGGTAAGACTGTATACAAACACCCGGCTCAGGGGGCGGAGGGCAGACATGGAAGACATGTTGATGATGCACCCCTTCTGGCCGTGGTCTATCCAGTGCTTCCCGATCAACTGACAGCCGAGGTGGACCGATTTCAGGTTGGTTGTCAGGACGGCCTCGAACTGCTCGTCGGTCAGCTCAAGGTAGGGAACCGGAGGATTTATGCCTGCCCCGTTGATCCAGATGTCGATACGGCCGAACCATTCGGTCACGGCAGGGATGATCCCGGCCACCTCGTCCCGCTTTGTGGCATCGGCCCTGAAGAAACGGGCCTCGCTCGCCGGGCTTCCCCACTCCCGAAAATGGGCCTCCGCCTTCTCCCGATTCCGCCCCACAAGGACGACCCGGCATCCTGCCCGCCAGAGCCCGAAAGCCATGGCCCCGCAGAGTACACCCGTCCCCCCGACTACCACGGCTGCCTTACCGTCGAGACGGAAAAGCTCGCTTATGTATTCGCTCGAATCATGACCTTTCACCGTTCCCTCCAAATCGTTCCAGACTGACAGGTCCCTCAACAACGACCAAGAAAAACTCTATCAGAGCTCCGGTCCCCGTGTCAACGGGGCTTTACCGGGGCATAGGGACCGGACGGGGAGTCCTCCAACCGCGGGAGCACTCTTTTCGACGATCAGCCAAGTACCCTCTGCCGGACTCCCAGGGAATCCCCCTCATGACCGAGTCAATCTCCCAAACTGGGAAGCCTCTCCATGCCGTATCTCTTCGCAGCATGGAGCATAATGGTGTCCAGCTCCCTTGAAACCTCCTCGGCAATCTCCTTGGGCCGGTATTGTTCGATCAGTTCCTTCGCCCTTTGCCGAGCCCGCTGCACGATCTGCTTCTTCCCCTCCTTTGCCCAGCTGTGGTAGTCTTTTCTATCTATCACGCGGGATGGAAAATGGAATTCCTTTCTCATCCATCTCAGGGTATGGTCCAGGGATAGAAAGTCTCCTTCGTACTCAGGACTCCTGAACAGGTTCAATGCTGCCGGTCTCTCGTTTTCCCTCACTCCGTCCAGCAGTCTTCTCCCAGCCGCGATAATCTCCGAATCTATGATCAGCTTTTCAAAGGACTGTCCGCTCTCGAAATCCATCATCCCGGGCCCCATGATGAAATTCGCTCTCGAAAGCATGGCCAGGAGAATTCCCATGGCCGACTCCAGTCCCGCCTGGGCATCGACGGCCTTTGAGTCAGTGATACCCAAGGCGGTGCCTGTAGGCAGGCCGACGTGCTTTCCAATCTGAACATGGCCGCACCCCAACATGGCGGTCTCAATAGCCCCAAACAGCGACGTCCCTTCCCGTAGGTCCATTATCGTGGGAGAACCTCCCCAGATAAAAGGCGCACCAGGACCCCTCAATTGATGAATCACCAGACCTGCGAAGGCCTCAGCGGTGTGCTCAACCAGTGAGCCTTCCATTGTAACCGGAGCACCTGCCCCTGACATCATCATCGGGTCTATAATCACGGGTATCCCGTACTCGGCGTTATTGAGAACCGTCTGGCAGGGATCATCTGTCCATTTGAGAGGGGGGGTGGGGCAGGCGGGCTGAACGCTGATGGGGTTCTTCCTCAATTCCTCTCTGCCTCCGGCAACGGCCAGGAGCAGTTCCTTTATGACATTCCACCCCTCTTTGGTGTACGCTCCTCCACACGCCGGTTTGTTGCCCAGCTTGAGCATGATGTAATACCGGTAAGAGTCGGCCACGCCCTTTGGAACATCCACACAGTTCATCGATCCGGACTGAGCCTCAACCGTAGAGACGCCCTCCACCATCTTGACCCATTTCACCAGATCTCTTGTCACGGGAGGCCGGTACTCGCCGTTTTCGGGGTCGATAATATTCAGTGCCGTAGCCCCCGGGCGAAAGGAGACGTTGCCGCCGCACATCCTCATACTGATCCTCTTTCTAAGGTCGTACACATCAAAGGCCTTTGGAGCTGTTTCGAGAGACTTTTCGATCAGAAAACTCGGGATTCGAGCGATCCTCCTTTTCAAATCCACCTCCGCCCCAGAACTCGCTAACAGATCGAGGGCCTCTTTGTTCTCTATCATAATACCGGGATGTTCCAAGATACCCACTGCCTCTCCAAGAATCTGCTCAATCTGTGCCCGGGAAAGCAATCTCAAGACCGACGGTTTCACCTGCTCCCTCCCCTCAGCCGCACACCTCCGGCCAGAATTCCCTATTTCGTCTCTCCAACTTCGGTGTTCCGGTGTCTCATTTTTCCGCCGTATTGAGGATAGTCGGCCGCTATCTCTTCTTCGGAGAGGTAACCCTCTTTGAGATCCTCCTCGATGCGCCAAACCTCCCTCTCCTCGGGCCTTCCGTATCCTCCCCCACCACCGGTGAATATCAGGATCCTGTCTCCCCTGTTGAGAATGACATTGGAGAACTTCCCGTTACATCGCGTCCCATATGCCTGTTTGAACGTCCTGTACCCCGAATCCCCTCTTCGCCTTACCATGATGCCGGAATTCGTCCCCGGTCGGCCGCCGAACAATCCCCAGGGCCTGAGCTTCTCCCTTTCAACGCATGCCGAGAGTCTGAGCTGATCGGCCAGTATCTCTATCTCCCTTATCGTTCCAAGCCCTCCACGATACCTGCCCGCTCCCCCGGAATCCGTATTCAAACAGAACCTCTCGTGGAGAAAGGGGTAGCGCGTCTCGAGAACTTCGACCGAAGCTATCCTGGTATTCCCGTTGATGAGCGTTCTCGCGTCATTGCCGTCAGACCCGCTCCGTGCACCGTGCCCCATTGCCTCTGTGTTCATGTCGGCCAGGAATTCCTCTGTTTTCGGATGGACGCCTCCAAATCCTATCAGTGCGCAGGTGCCGTTGTTTGCAGCCGATACCCTCTCGGGAATCACTTCGGACAAGGCACGGAATATCAACATGACTATGTGAGGGTGAAGCTCCGTGTTGCCAATCACGCTCGAACCCGGGTACTGGACGTTGAGTATTCCCGGAGGAATCACAAGGCTGATCGGCCTGTATCGGCCCCTGTTCGACGGAATGTCCAGAGGGGTGATCTGCATAAAAGCATTGTAGGTGGCTCCTGCTGTGGCAACATATGAGCAGTTGATAGGACCTCTGGCCTGCTCCTCGGACCCTGTAAAATCCACGACCACCTCGTCTCCTTCCACCGAGATCCTCACCTTCACCCTGAACGGTCTGTCCTCGATCCCGTCGTTGTCCATGATGTACTCTTCGTCTTCATAGACACCATCTGGGATCAGACGGAATTCCTCTCGCATCCTCTGTTCCGCGTAAGATTTGAGGTTCTCCTTGATGTTTCGATACGTCTCCAGACCGTAACGATCTACCAGTTCCAAAAGCCTCTTCTCTCCCAACCTGCACGCTCCGACCATCGCCCTGATATCACCGACGTTCTTCCGTGGCGTTCTCACATTGGCCTTTATCAGTTCCCACAGTTCCTCGTCCTCTCTTCCGTTCTTGATGATCTTGACAGGAGGGATCCGGAGCCCCTCTTGAAAGACCTCGGTGGCATCAGGCGGAAACCCGCCAGGAGCCATCCCTCCGAGCTCTGCCATATGCCCGATTGTCGAAGTGAACCCCACCAGCTCTGAACCCTGGTATACCGCCTTGAACACCGCATGCTCCGGCAGATGATTCATCCCCCTGTACGGGTCGTTGTGAAGGTAGAAATCCTCGGGCCCGAAGCTCTCCAACCCTTTCTCGTTCACAATCCATTCGAGGGCAAACTGGAGTGCCGCAGTCTGGGCCGGGCAAAACTCTCCCTGCGACAGTATTTCTCCCTTTTCGTCAAAAACCCCACACGAGAAATCCCAAGTTTCGTTGAAAATAGGCGAATAGGCGGTCCTCGCCATGGCCAAACCCATTTCCATGGTGGTTGCGTTCAGGTAGTTGTTTACAAGAGTCATGAGAACAGGATCCACCTTGCCCTTCGATGTCACCATGTCACCTCTCGGCCTTCCTGATCACCAGGTTCCCGTAACAATCCACCTCCAGTTCATGGCCTGGCAGCAGAAGGATGGTAGAAACGGGTTCCTCGATGATCGCAGGACCCCCTGTCGAGAAGCCGTCAGGCAGGGAAGACCGTTCGTAGATAGGGCACTCCAGAAAACCCTCCTCCCTGCCGAAATAGACAGGCCTCCTCTCCTTGATCTCAATGCTCCCTCTCCTTTGCAACACGCCGATTTCCGGGGCCCTGGTCTTCCCAACCGATCTCACGATCATTCCGACACACTCCACAACATCACCGGGATTTTCATAACCGTACAGTTCCCTGTGTTTCTTCCCGAACAGAACAAAGGCAGACTCGATATCCTCTCTCGTCAATTCCCATCTATCGGGTATGGGGACCTCAATCTGGTAGTTTTGACCGTAGTAGCGCATCTCGAGACTCTGAAAGACTTCGGATTCCCCCTTGAACCCCTCCCTTTCGAGCGTTCCAAGGGCGTAGGTCCTTGTTCTCTTTAGGTACTCGTTGAAGAGCCTCTCATCAATCACGTCGGACCTCATGAGAAACGTTACCATCCGGTCCACGCGCAAATCGGCGGTGAGAAGTCCCAAGGCAGAAGTCACTCCAGGATGGACCGGGATAATCACCGTGCTGATTCCGAGCATGTCCGCCACCTTCAACACATGCAATCCCCCTGCACCACCAAATCCGAAGATAGCAAAGTCTCTCGGGTCGATACCCTTTTCGATTGTCACCAGGCGGACGGCGTTGGCCACGTTGCTGCTTGCCAAGGCAATAATATCATCCGCAGTCTCGACGGGATCCTTGCCCAGCTTTGACGACAGCTCCTCAATCGCCTTCCTCCCCCTGTCGGGGTAAAGGGGCAGTTTCCCACCGCAAAAATAATCAGGATTCAATCTCCCAAGGACAAGGTTGGCATCCGTGACCGTAGCCGATCTACCCCCTGAGCCGTAACACGCAGGTCCCGGCACGGCCCCGGCACTCTGCGGGCCCACTCTCAAGAGCCCCCCCTTGTCGACCCAGGCGATCGAGCCGCCTCCTGCGCCCACCGATTTCACGTCGACCATAGGCACGTTTATCGGGATGCCGAATTCAAGCACAAAATCCGTTGTATAACTGCACCTTCCACCCTCTATGAGAGAGACGTCGCAACTCGTACCTCCCATGTCCAGGGCAATCAGCGATTTCTCTCCCACAATCCCAGAAAAGTAACCAGCCGCAAGGACCCCGCCAACAGGTCCTGACATGATCGACTCTATTGGATGTTCGATCGCCCAGGTCCAGTCCGTAACGCCGCCGTTGGACTTCATTATTAGAAGCTGCAACCTGTCGTTCGCTCTCTTCAGCCCATTGACCAGCCTTTTCACATAAGGGCCGAATACGGGCTTCAGATACGCATCCGCGATAGTGGTACTGAAACGTTGGTATTCCCTCCATCGAGGATAGACCTCATGGGATAGAGAGACGAAGCATTCAGGGTACAGCCTCTTTACCGTGTCTCTTGCTCGCAGTTCATGGGAAGGATCAGCATAGGAGAAGAGGAGGCAAACGGCGATCGCCTTGACTCCTTCGTCCCTAAACTCTTCGACTATTCTCTCGAGCTCCTTGGAATCTGGTTCCCGCAACACCCTCCCCTCGCAGTCCATTCGACAGTCGATCTCTCTGCAATCCCTCCTCTTTACGAGTGGTTTTGGCTTTACCCACTGCAAATCATAGGAACGTTCCTGATCCCCCCTTTGGATAAAAACGATGTCCTTAAAACCCTTATTCGTCAGAAGCCCGGTTCTTTCCCCTTTCCGCTCGATTATGGCATTGGTAGCTATGGTGGTTGCATGCACCATCCTCGTAATCTCGTTGGATTCAATTGATATATCCTTGAGAGCGTTTATGATATTTTCGGCAGGAATCTCGGTATTCGTGCTTGTCTTGCACGTGTATATCTCCTTTGTTTGTTGATCAAATACCACGATATCGGTGAACGTCCCGCCCGTGTCTACTGCCACGATTTTGCTCATCGCCCGTGCCTTCCACTTCTTAGCGGATAATGGCCTGTTCCTGAAGGTTCGGCCTTGTTGCGGTAGAAGGTATCTGAGAAGAGAAACCCACTACGAACGAGTTGACAGGAGATGGAGAGGGTGAGAGGCCTGAATTCCCACTACTGCTGGAGCCCGGCCGAGGCACTCGAATTCCGACACCTCGAGAACTCGGGTGGCCCATAAATCCCAGGCGAAAAGCAAGAGCAACGATCGCTACAGAGGGCTAGCCGGACTTCGTCCTGTCTTCGGACCCGATCATCAAACCCACGACCTCGGCCTCGCTGGTCTCTGCGGTAATCAGTTCGCAGACCTTGATTCCCCGGCGCATTACCACGATGCGGTCTGTCACGGCAAATATGTCGGAAAGATTGTGGCTGATAAGGATCACAGAGACCTCCTCCCCTCTCAGACGTTCGATCAGTCTCAGTATGTTGTTTCGTTCCTTCACGCCGAGGGCGGCTGTGGGTTCATCCATGATCAAAAGCCTGGCCTGCCAGTATAGAGCCCGGCCGACCGCAACGGACTGTCTCTGCCCGCCCGACAGATCCCTCACGGGGGTCTGCATCGACTCGATTTCAATCTCCAGGCGCTTCAGGGCCTCTCTCGCCTCTCTCTCCATCTCCCTCTGATTCAGGATCTCAACCAGGCCGAAGAGCTTCCTGGTCATCTCCCGCCCCAAGAACAGATTGGCGGAGACCCCCAGGTTATCTGCAAGGGCCAGGTCTTGATAGATAGTTTCGATGCCCAACTCACGGACCTCTTTGGGCGACGTGTCCACAAGCCTCCTGCCGTGCCAGTAAATGTTCCCCCGGTTCGGCACGAGTACCCCCGCGATCATCTTGATAAGCGTGGATTTTCCCGCTCCATTGTCTCCCACCAGCCCCAATACCTCGCCCCTGTACAGCTCAAAGCTGATGTCTTCAACAGCATGAACCCCGCCGAAGTACTTCGACACGTTCTCGACTTTCAGTATGGCTTCCCTGTCCATCTTCTACCTACGGCGTCAAAGAGATCATGAGTAGATCCTGGTTCGATACCGCATCTGGTCTATGAATACGGCGGCTATCAGTATCCCGCCAACAGAGACCATCTGCCAATAGGGGTCGACCCCTAGTATTATCAGGCCCACCAGGAGCACACCTATGATGAACGCACCTACCACGCTCCCGAGTATGTTACCTATACCACCGTACAGACTGGCGCCGCCGATCACAACGGCCGCGATTGAATCCAGCTCATCGTTCATTCCGGCTATGGGTGCACCCGTGGAGAAACGAGCCATGATGAGAATCCCTGCACAGGCTGCCGTGAATCCTGAAATCGCGTAGATCAGTACGGTGTACCTGTCCAGGGGGATTCCGGCCCTCATAGCCGCAGCAGGGCTCCCGCCAATGGCATAGGTGTACCTTCCCAGCCGTGTCTTGGAGAGCAGGAAATGACAGGCCAGGACCAGAATGAGGGCCACAAAGACCGAAAGGGGCAAGAATCCGAACAACTCCGCATTCCCGATTCTTCCAAGCTCCGGAGGAAGACTGACGATGGAGTGGCCGGAGGTGAGTAGATAGGTCGCCCCCCTCGCTATCCCGAGCATCCCCAAGGTCACCACAAAGGGCGGTACCCTCAGCTTCGCTATGATCGTTCCGTTTATCCCACCCAGCAAAGTGCCGGCGATCAGTCCGACTATCACACCGATGCATATGCTGAACACAGGGCTTGGAACCACCGCCCAAACCGCCTTCAGAACGAGAGCCGCAACGACCCCGCAGAAGGCCAGTATGGCTCCCACAGAGAGATCGATTCCTCCTGAGACGATTACGAAGGTCTGGCCCAGTGCGAGAAGCAGCGGTTCGGTGGTATAAACCGAAAGACTCTTGAAGTTGCGAGGAGACCAGAACCCGGGCGCGGCCAAAGAGAAGAAGATCACGAAGAGAACCAGAATAAGAAAAATCCACTGCTTCAGCAGCGTGTTCTTTAGATCCCTGGTAGCTGAGAGGTATGACTTTAGAGGCATTTCAGACCCTGTTCAAATAAGAAGGCTTCTGCATGCGGACGAGCCCCCCTTGCAACGGGAAGGACGAACCCTCTGCACAGCAGACTCCCGGTTAGGATTCCTCCCGAGGGGGGAGGGGCTCCCCTGCGGCCCCTCCCCCGGCTCTTTTACTTGGGTGGTTCTGTCTGATAGATCCACTTCTGTGTCTCAGGATCGTTCACGTTCTTCGGGGTGATAATGTAGTAGCCCGTGGTAAAGTTGCCCGGAAACTTGGCTATGAAACCCTGGAGATAGTCGTAGGCAAACTGAACCCCGAGGTATCCCATGGCATAGGGAGCCTGAGCGACCAGCATCGACGTCAACCCCTCTTTCAGGTCCTCCACCTCCAGGGGTTGAGCATCAAAGCCGACCAGCTTCACCTTGCCTTTCATCCCCGCATTCCGTATCCCGATGGCACACCCGTGTGCGGTAGGGGTATCTACCCCGAACGCTCCTGCCAGGTCGGGATGGGCAAGGAGCACCGACTCCATCTGCTGGGCTGCCTTGGCCTGATCGCTGTTGCTGTACTGGGTCGAAACTATCTTGATACCAGGGTACTTTGCCATGACTTCTCTGAAGCCTCTGTAACGATCCTCGTTGGTCGTCACCCCTGTCATGGCACCCATGAGGGCAACCTTGCCTTTCCCGCCGATGGCCTTGGCCAGGGCCTCCCCTGCCTTGATTCCACCCAGGTAGTTGTTCGATGCAATGTTGGTAACCCGAATCTCCGCCTTGGGATCATTTATGTCCGTGTCGGTCGTTATCACGAGAATGCCGGCCTTCACGGCCTGCCTCAAAGGTCCCTTGAGTGCCTCGGGATCGCAGGGAGACAGGATGAGCGCGTCCACTCCTCTGGTAACGAGTGCGTTGACCACCACCGTCTGTTTGGCGAAATCCCAGTTCTGGGGGCCTTCCCAGATAAGCTTCACCCCCAACTGATCTGCAGCAGCCTTGGCACCGTAGTTCATGCTGATGTAGAAGGGGTTTATGATCACTCCGGGGACAAACCCGAATGTGTAGCTCGTCTTCTTAGCTCCCGCCATGCAAGGACTCGCCATCAAGCCGAGCGCCACCATTAGAACCAAACCAAGATACAGCATTCTCTTCATGTGCCACCTCCTAGATTTCATTCATTCGACTCTCACAAAAGATCCACTCCTCTTGTCTTCCCTCTCAGGCATCACCTCCCTTCAATCCAAGCTTCAGGGCGCGGCTAGAAGCCTCTTGCGAGGTCCGACAGATAGCGCGCCCCTCCCTCCTCAGTTATCACCACGTTGTCCTCCACCCGGATACCTCCCCAATCCTGGACATAGATCCCGGGTTCGATGGCCAGCACCATTCCAGCCTCAAGCACGGTATCGGAGGTCGGGCGCAGATATGGCATCTCATGGAAGGCAAATCCCACCCCGTGACCTATATTGTGGGGGAAGCAGTCACCGTACCCCGCATCCCGGATCAACCCCCGGGCCAGCTCGCCGACTTGAGAAGCCTTCATCCCGGGCTTCAAAGATTCGACCACTTTCTCGAGGGTCTCCACCACGACCGCCATGATCTCCCGTTGTCTTTCCTCCGGCCCACCTACGACGAAAGTACGGGTGAGATCCGCCCAATAACCGTCTGCATAAGCATCGAGTTCGATCAAGACGAGATCGCCCTTCCGCAGGACCCGTTCGGTTGAGACGTTGTAAGGACCCCAGGCATAGACACCGCCGCTGCGGGGCCCTGATACGACAAAGGCAAATCCTCTGGCCCTCCTGACACCCCTGTGGCCCACACCGTGAGTCATTATTGCAGACTCAATGATGGCGGCGACCTCTGTCTCCTTCATCCCTTCATGGAGCCGGGATTTGGCCTCTTTCAATGCGTAGGCGACGATATCCTGGCAAACCTTCATTGCTTCTATTTCGCCGGGTGTCTTGCGCATCCTCAGCTCCCGTATCAGCGCCGTCTGGCACTCGAATACGACTCCAGGCATGGTCTCCTCCAGCAGACCGAACAGAGGAGGACCCGGAACCGTGACCTCTCCTCCGATGTGCGTCCCGGCCAGAACCTCGAAAGAGCGCTCGCATCCGATCCTGGAACCCAGCAGCCCCCGCTTCTCGAAGACCCCCTTCAAGAGGGCGGCCACCTGCTGATCCGGAGCCTGATCGTCCAGGCCGACCCCGTACTCCAGAGTCTCCCCGTTCCAGCCGCTGGGAATGAATTCCAGATCCGGCCAGGGGACGATCAGAACCGGTTCGCCCTCCACGGGATAGACAACCGACGAACGCCCTGTGTTGGGCCAATATCCACTCAGAAAGAGCACGTTTTCGGGAAGAAAGCATACCAGCCCATCGACCCCCGCTCTCTTGAGTGCCTCAACAATCCGATCTCTCTTTTCCATCCTTTCTCAGTCTCCTTTTCCTTAGAGGCATGTCCCGGGATGCCCTCTCGAGTTCAAGATCCCGGGCCGTTCCGATTTGAAATTCCCTCTTTTGAGAGCTCCTCGAAAATGGCCTGGACTCTCTCCAGGGTGACGTCTATGTCTTCGTCCGTGTGGGCCGAAGTAATCCCTGAGTGGGTCGGCAGTGACACCCCCCCTCCAGACCAGCCTTCTATGTGAAAATACAGCCCGTGGTCCAGGGCCTTCTTTACAAACCTCCTGTACGTGGATGGATCGAAATTCTCGACGATTCTCCTGAAATCGAAGTCGCATTCCTCGTCTTCTATCCCGAAAAAGGTTGCAAAACGGCTCCCCGCTCCTCTCACATGGCCCGGGATACCGTAATCCTTGAAGAGCCTGTTCATGCCCGTGTACAGCCTCTCTGCGCGGCCGTTGAGGCGGTCGTAGAAGCCGGGTTCCCTCATCATCTTCATGCACTCTATGGCGACCAAGACCGGCGTGAGAGAGCCCGTATAGGTCCCGCTCATCACCGTGGGCCCGCCCGGGTTCAGATACCTCATGATCTCCTCTTTCCCCACAAGAGCCGATATGGGAAATCCCCCACCCAGAGCCTTGGCTAGAGTCGTCAAGTCCGGGGTGACCCCGTAGTGCTCCTGGGCTCCACCGATTGACATCCTGAACCCGGAGAGAACCTCATCGAAGATCAACACGATTCCTTCAGCCCGGGAGATCTCCCGGACCCCTTGGAGGTATTCCCTCTTTGCCGGCATGCACCCGCAGTTGTAACTTATCGGCTCCATTATTATCGCGGCTATCTCTCCCCTGTACTTCTTCACTGCATGCTCGACGGCACCGATATTGTTTGCCTCCAAAACGATCAGCGGGTCGGCGAAACATTCCGGGAATCCACCGCTGTCGGGCAGGGGCTCGATCTGGCCGTACTCGTCCTTCCTGCCGAGTGCCCCGTGGTTGTAAAAGATACATTCGTGCATTCCATGGAAATGACCTTCGAACTTGATTATCCTCTCCCTCCCCGTATACGCCCGGGCCAGCCGGATAGCTCCCATTGTCACCTCGGTTCCGGTGTTGGACAGGCGGACCTTCTCGGCGCTCGGGATCACGTCACAGAGCATTTGGGCGAGTTCCTGATGATACTCGGACTCGAAGTTCATGAAGAAGCCCATTTCGAGAGATCTCTCCACGGCCTCTCGAAGCCTCGGATGATTGTACCCGAAGAAAGCCGCTCCCGCAGAGCTGTTGTAGTCGATATACTCCCTACCGTCGATATCGAAAAGATGAGATCCGTCGGCCTTTTCCAGGTACACGGGCCGCCCCAGCACACCGTGGAATCTTCCCGCTGCCGACGTACCCTTGATGAGGCATTTCTCCGCTTTCTGAAACAGTTCAGACGAATTCATGGCTCCTCCTTTACGCCTCAGACCTCCAAGGATTCAAGGGTCTTGCTTTCCGCATTGTTCAGATGGGTGATCAGCTCTTCCTCGGCTTCCTTCAGGTCTCCCTTCATGAGCGCTTCTAGTATCCTGAGATGCTCCTCTGAGGCCTGATCGATCCTCTGATTGAGGTGTTTCACGATAGTCACAAAGTTGTTGAGTCTCTCAGCAAAGTCACGCAAGAACCTGTTCTCGCAACTGCCGAGAATCAGCTCTCGATGAAGTGCATGGTCCGTCCGGTCAAATCGCTTCCTGAGCTCTTCGGGCGAGAAAACCCCGCCCCTCAACTTCAGTATCTCATCCCTCAGACGGCTCAACTTCCCGACCGGTATCTTCCCCATCGCTTCCCGGAGAGCATGGGTCTCGAGAAGCCTCCGCATATCGTAGATGTCCTTGATATCACAACGGGAGAGTCTCAAGACAAAATAGCCGACCCGCGGCTTGATATCAACCAGGCGGCCCTCTCCCAGCTTTTGCAAAGCCTCTCTGATGGGAGCCCTGCTGACGCCCAGCTCAGCCTGTAAGGCAGCTACATCGAGCCTCTGGCCCATGGAAATGTCAAGGTTGGTAATTCTGGTCTTGAGCACCTGGTATATCTGCTCTGCCAGGCTGGCTGTGTTGATTGAACGGAGAGTCTTCATCATTCGGAAAGTTGATATATCAGCGACAGTCTTCTATCGATAATATATTAGGCGGGCCTTGTCAAGTGAAAAAAACCAAGTCCCCTGACCCGCGCAGAACACCCTTGTCCCGAGCTAGACCGTCGAGGCGATGGGGATCCGCCGGTGGTGAGCGTAAGAAAAAAAGAGTCTGGATCGGGTGGGTGACACCTTCCTCCCCTCGTCCCGAGAAGGCCTGAAGCGAGGCACTCTCGGCCACCTCACGGACCGGAGGTGTTCGAAGATGCCATGTTTCCAAACATCTCGATCACACGGTTCATCGAACCGGAAAGATGGGAGAGCAACGCCTCCCTTGCCTTGTTCAAATCTCTCTGCTTGATGGCTTCGAAGATCCGGCAGTGCTCCTCAAAGGATTCCACCACGTTATCGGGCTTGTTGTAATCCGAAAGGATGATTATCCCAAGGATGCTGCGGTAGTTCGAGTACATCTTCTTGATCTGGGAATTGTTGCATTTGTTGACTATGAGTTGGTGGATGGCCACGTCGAGGGCGTAGCTCGCCTCGAGTTGTCCCATCTCCAGGTCTCGTTTGGTCTCATTTATCTTCCCCTCGATCTCGTCCAGCTCCTCATCTGTGATGTTATCGTAGGCCGACTCGAGGGCGAAGGACTCCAGTAGTCTCCTCACCTCGTATATCTCTTGAATCTCCCTCTTTGTAAACCGGGAGACATAAACCCCTGTCCGCGAAACCTTGACAAGACCGTCCTTTTCAAGAAGGGTGAAGGCATGCCTCACCAGACTCCGGCTTACCCCCAAACCTTCGGCCAGCTCCCGGTCTTTCAGCCTCTGACCGGGCCTGAACTTCCACCGGATGATCTTCTCCCTGAGAAGTTCGAAGACCTCTTCGCTGAGACTCTTGTGATGCAGCTTCTCGATCTCCACGGCAGACACCTTCCAGAAGCAGCCCTTCAGGCTCCCGCCTCAGCCTCGAATGCCTCCCGCAAAGCCTCCAACCCGTCCCTTACCGCTTCCTCGGTCATGGTCAAGGGCGGACAGATCTTGATGGTAGCACCGCCGAACCCGACCGGGGCAAAGAGCATCAACCCCCTCTGAACCGCCTTCTCGACTATGCGAAAGGCCAGCTCGCCGTCAGGCTCCTTGGAACCCTTCTCGACCATGTGGAGGCCGTAGACCATCCCCCGCCCATGAACCGCTCCCACGACGGCGGGGAATTCTCCTTTCAGGTCCCCCAGGGCCCTTCCCAGGGTCTCTCCCACCGACGCGGCATTCTCGACCAGCCCTTCGCCCACGATAAGATCGAGATTCGCCAGAGCCGCGGCACAGCAGACGGGGTTGCCCGAGTGCGTGCTGGTCATGGTGCCGGGCTCGTACAGGTCCATGATCTCCTGAGGCCCGATCACCGCGGACAAGGGCATACAGCTCGTAATCCCCTTCCCGAAGACCGCCAGGTCAGGAACGACCCCATAGTGCTCAAACCCGAACATCCTGCCGGTCCTGCCGAATCCCGCTTGAATCTCGTCCAGGATCAGGAGGGCTCCGTGGGTCTCACACCAGGCTTTCAACTCCTTCACGTACCCTTCGGGGAAGAAGCTCGCCCCTCCGCCCTGAAAGGTCTCGCTTATTACGGCCGCCACACGGTCCCCGTCGATCCCTCGCTGTCTCAAGGTCTTCTCAAAGAGAGAGAAGGAGGGATCCTCAACGCGGAAATCCCCTGGAAACGGCACCTGGCACATGTCGGGATCCAGGTTGACGATCCATTTCTTGCCCTCGGGAATGCCCCCCACCATCTGGGATCCGAGGGTTCTGCCATGGAAGGCCTTCTCGAATGAAACGATCACGTTCTTCTTCTTCCCACCTCTGCCCAGCCCATAGGTGCGAGCGAGCTTGATGGCACACTCTATGGCTTCGGATCCCGTGGTGAGCAGAAAAACCTTGTCAAGGCCCGGCGGGGCCAGCTCTGACAGTCTCCTGGCGAGCTTTGCCCGGATTTCACTGGGAAAGCAGTAGTTGTGGAGAAGAGGTCTTTCAAGCTGATGGGCCATGGCTTCCCGAATCTCCTGCCTCCCATGCCCGGCGTTTGTCACGAGCACGCCCGAACTCCAGTCGAGCCACTTGTTCCCGTACGGATCATAGACGTTTACACCTTCGGCCCGATCCCATATGATCAATGGTTGGCCTGTCATAGACCGGGGTTCGAACCGGCGGAGCTCTTCCAGGATTCCCAGGGATTCAGGAACGGGAATGGGCGTCACGATCCTCCTGTACCTGGTCTCGAGACTCTCCACAGCCTCGGGCGTCATGCTGAATGTCTTGCCCATGAAAACCACCTTCCTTCCCAAGCAGGCTGTCCCTGCTCTGTCTGTCCTCTTCTTTTTTCCGATCTCATCGGGCACCGGTGATTCGGCCCGGCAGGCCGCCGCCTTCTTGGATCAGTCATCGTCGATCTTGTAGGCACTGCGGGCACTTCTCTCCAGAATCCACGCCTTGTCCTCCTCTGAAAGGAAATCACACTGCCGGGCAACGAGATTCAGGGTCTGCTTGTACGTGCAGACGTCGAGAGCCGTGGGAAAGTCGCTGCCCCATATAAGCTTCGCCGGCCCCACGGCCTCAAAGGCGACCCGGACGATCTCCTGGACTCTTGGGAAAGGATACTCCTGGTCTCCGCCCATGTGGACGATCGAGGCGAGCTCGAACCAGAGGTTCTTGTACCTGCCCAGCTTCAGCGTCCTCTGAAGATCCGGGAAGGGGTAGCGCTGGCTCATATCCAGGAGATTGCTGACCCCCAGATGCATCACAACCACACGCATGGTTTCGAACCGCCCCATCAGGTTTTCCAGACGATCGATCTGAAAAGTGTATGGGTTACCGATTTCCCATCCGAGATCAATACCCAGAACCCCGTCGAGATCAACCAGCTTCTTCCAGAAAGGGTCGTATCTGGGTTCATCCACCCAGATTTCCGAATCCGGAGTTTCGAACTTGACACCCTTGAGCCCGAGGCCGACGATCGCATACTCCAGGTCTTCACACATCTCCGAGACGTCCTTCCGGGCATCAACGAGTGCCATTCCGCCGCAGAAACGGTCTCCATGGCGGTCGAGCACTTCCCTGTAGTACTCGTTCTGGTTTCCGTAGGTGGGGGCCTGCATGAGAATGGCCTTTGAAACGCCGATCCAGTCCATGTACTCGATCAAGACCTCCGGTTCCACGGAGCTGTTCACAAAAGAAGGCGGGATCCACCGCTCGATCACCTCCCTGCCTCTGGTCCACTTATCAGACCGGAAGCCGGGGACTTCTCCGGACCGCCGGATCGACCAGACCCTGGCTTTTCCATATCGATCGCTCCGGCAGCGGACGTGGCCGGACCTTTCGCCGCTGATGCATGTCCAGATGTGTGCATGGGCGTCTATTATCTCCATATTTCGGCTCCTTTCTGCTCGCTCGCACCCGCTCTTTACAGGGATATCGAAATTCCTCTTCCCCAGATGACTGAACGCCTGTGACCTCTCCCCCCTACTTGATGCCTCCCAGGGTCAGACCCCGGATCAGATAGCGGCGCGTAAGCAGGCCGAAGATCATGACGGGCAGATATATCACCACCGAGGCAGCACAAAGCTTGCCCCACAGCACCATCCTGTCCGTAATGAACCCCGCAGCCGCGACCGGGAGGGTCTTTGCCGATATGTTCGTCAGGATCAGGGCGAAGAGAAACTCGTTCCACGAAAAAATAAAACAGATGATTGCCGAAGCCGCCAATCCCGGCGCCGTAAGCGGCAAAGCCACCTTCAGGAAGGCCCCGAACCTGGAACACCCGTCAACCATGGCGGATTCGTCCAACTCGGGTGGAATCTCGTTGAAGAATCCCCGCATCATCCAGATCACAAAGGAGAAGTTGAAGGTCATGTATGCGATCACGAGAACGAACTTCGTATCGAGAAGCCCGAGAGAACTGAAGATCAGGAAAAGGGGAAGGATCACCGATATGGGGGGAGCCATTCGAGCGGTCAGGAAGTAGAAGGCGAGATGTTCCTTCGCCGGGAGCTTGAATCTGGAAAAAGCATAAGCCGCAGGCGTTCCTACCAGGAGCGAGAGGACCGTACTCATGGTGGCGATGGAGAAGCTGTTCCAGAGGCTCTTTGTGAGTCCCTTGTCCACAAAGATCGATATGTAATGCTCGAGGGTCGGCCTGAACCACCAAACAGGCGGCATTCTCGGAATAAGGTCGAGAGGCTTTATCGATGTAATGACCGTCCAGAATATGGGAAAGCAGAAAAACGTGACGATGGCTCCCACGGTGATGTACTTTACGGAGCCCAACAGTATCTTCAAAACAGGTCCTCTGTCTGTGGAGATCATTCTCTCTCCCCCCGAAAGGAACGAATCAGCATATTCGCGAGGAATATGATAATGCCGAGCAGAATAAGCGAGAAGGCGGCGGTCATGCCCATCTGGAAGTATTTGAATCCTTTCAGATAGATCAGGAATCCAAGAACGGATGTGGCCGACCCCGGGCCGCCGTAGGTGAGGACGAAGATCTTGTCTACAAACCTCAGTGCGTCGATTGTTCGGATGAGAAGGCCGGTAAGTATCACCGGCTTGATGACCGGCAACGAGACAAACCGCTGAATCTGAAACCAGGAAGCACCGTCCAGGCTGGCGGCCTCTATCAACTCGCCGGGCACAGACTGGAGGCCCGCCAGGCAGACCAGGAAGACAAAGGGTGTCCACTGCCAGATATCGGCCAGTATGACCGAGAAGAGCGCGAGCTTGGGCTTGGTCAGCCACGGGAGGGCCGAGAAACCGAGGAGTTCAACGACGTAGTTTGCAAACCCCAACTCTGCATTGAATATCCACCGCCAGATCAGCCCGGCCACCACCGGAGACATCACCATGGGAAAGAGGAGCAGATTCCTTATGAAATCCTGCCCTTTGAATTTCACGTCGAACAGAAACGCAATGGCAATGCCCAAGACGAATTCGACTCCAACGCACGAAACCAGGTATATTCCGGTGACCCTGAGGGAGTTCCAGGCGTCCTCGTCGGTCAAGAAGCTCAGGTAGTTGTCAATGCCTATGAAATGCCTTCCCCGAAAGGTCGTCAGGTTCCAGTCGCAAAGGCTCAAGAAAACGGTGTAAACGAAGGGGTAGAACGTTATGACCGCCATAACGATCAGCGCAGGGAGGACGTAGAACAAGGCTCCGCTTTTCCTCAAGTTCTCCATGGAAGGGCTTCCATTTCACCGGCAAAGAACAAGGGGGGAAAGGAGTCTGAGCCTTCCCCTCTCCCCCTTACTCGGTAGAGGCTCGAGTCGTGGCACCCGCCGCGCCTCAGTCGTAGTAACCTGCCTCCTTCATGAATTTGTAGACCTTCTCGGCCGCCGCATCCAGAGCCTCCTTGGCCGATTTCTGCCCCGAGAAGGCAGCCGACATCTGTTCCCCGATGATCTGATCCACGGTTGCCCATTCAGGAATGAGAGGGACCGTTCTCCCGCTGTCCTGGCACAAATCTTCCAGATCACCCACTGCGGAGGGATACATCTTCTCCACTTCCGGATCGTCCCAGGTACTCCGCCTCTGAACCGTAGCCCCCATGAGTGTTGCCTTCTTGGCCCTCTCCGGCATCAACGCGTAGGTGACGAACTTGAAGGCTTCCTCGGGATGGGGTGCCCTTGTCGGGATCGAGACGGTGATACCACCCACCAGAGGGATCCTTCTACCCCCGTAAACCGGAGGCGGTGCACACTTGAACTTCCCTATGATCTGAGACTGCTTTCGTGCCACCGAGGCCAGATCCTGCCAGGTCCATGCAAGAGCGGCCTGGCCCTGCATAAAGGACGTCCAGGCCTCCGTGATGTGATAGGCCGCTACTCCCGGGGGGGCGACTTTGCCGAGTTCGATATAGGTCTCGAGCGCTTTCACACCTGCCGGATTGTTGAAGATAGGTCTGTAGTCTTTGTCAAAAAAGTCACCACCATAGGTCCACAAGAAGCCGGACCAGTCATAGACGATCCTGGGCCGCTTGGCAGGCATGACGTAGCCGTAGACCTTGTTCGCCGGATCATTGATCTTGCGTGCATAGGCGAGGAGCTCGTCCATCGTGTCGGGCGGCTTCGCCTCACCCAAAGGATCGACAAACCCCGCTTGCTTGACCAAGTCTGTTCTGTAGTACAGGGGCCTGAATCCCGCTATCCACGGGATGCCGAATATCCCCTCCGGCAGGTCCCATCGGTTGTCAGCCGGATACGCGCCGGAATAGAAGGTCCCGAAGAAATCATGGGGGTATCCAAAACCACTCGGGGTCAATGATGGATCCTCCAAATAGGCGCTCAGATCTCTGATCCATTTCCTCTTGGCGAACTCCGGTGTCCACATCGTGTCATACCAAATCATGTCGTACTTGGAGGCACCGCCGATGAAGGTGGTCTTCAGTTTCTCATACATGACCCCAAAAGAAATATCCTCGAATTCGATCTTTATGCCCGTCTCTTCCGTGAACTGAGGCACGAACTTCTTGAATGCATCAGCCCACTGGCTCGCCTGGTTGGCCACCCTCAGCGTAATCCCGGCTGAGAAACCCGTCGACACAAAACCCAGCACGAAGACGGCAGCCACGGCAAAAATCAACAGTCCCTGTTTCTTCATGATTCAACCTCCTTCCCAGTCTCTGCAAGTGAGTAGTCGATTGGTCGATCTTTCTCCAGCCTCACCTCCTTTCCCCAAAAGAGAGCGGTACCCCGCAGCGTGTTTAACTTTTAACAGTTACTTTTTATAACCAGACATCAGATGGGCTGTCAAGTTTTTTCTTTTGGAGATTCTCCGCCACGTCAATCAAGGGACAAACCCTCTATGGATAGGGCTCAGGGAAAAGGAAGGGAGAATGGATGGAACGATCAGAACCGGGCGGGCACACTCGAGACAATCTCTCAGAAGAGATTCAGAAGCCGGGCAACCCTATGCCTGCCCGATCCAAGACGGTCGAGCAACACCGAGGTCCACTCTATCCTTGAGCGGTTGCCAGCCGGTAACATCAGAGATGGCTCTTGGGATACTGAGCCCCCACAGTGTAATTGATCCATCCGACTCGAACCATCTGATAGATATTCACCCTGAAATCGGGATCGGTGGCTATCCTTAGATAAGCCTCTCGAGGGGAGAGTTCATACTCCTCGATCATCCACTCCATCAGGTAGGTAATGGCCGTCTTTACCCCGTCCTCAAGGGGTCTCGTCGCGAACAGGGCAATAATCGAATCAGGTGTTTCGATCCTTGGATAGGAGATCTGTTTTTTCCTGATGATCTCACAGGAGAGAACGACCTCTGCCTTGGTTTCGTTTGCCACCCCGCTGAACTCAGCGTCCCCCTGGGTCCCGTGGACGTCTCCGACGAACAGGAGCCCCCCATCGTGGAAACAATTGAGATAGAGGGTTGATCCCTCTTTTATGTCCCTACAATCCCAGTTACCGCCCCATCTTCCCTGTCCGTAGAGGCTCGTCGGCACCTCGCGGTCCGGGGCAACACCGATCGTTCCGATGAAAGGTCTCAGATCCCAGACGACCCCGTCTGCAAAGACCGCCTTTCCGTCCCGAGTCGTCCCACTCGGGCCCGGTATGTGCCTGATCATGTGGGCATAGGCCTCATCGAGCTCCGGCCATCTCTTCGAATCGGAGAAAGGCCCTACACCCGGGATGATCGATGTCGACCCCACTTCCCCTGGAACGACTTCCTCCACGTGGACTGCCAGCAGATCCCCCCTCGTGGCTCCTTCGACAAACACCGGGCCCCCGAGGGGATTGAACTCAGGCGGTTCCCGAAGGGTACGGGGGCGAAGGTTCTCCATGTCGGGCACGCTGCCGCCCGAGGTAACAAATCCGGAAAGGTTGTCCTCTGTCTCTATGACGAATCTCTCTCCGGGCTCGACGACCAGTTGCGGGGGGATCCGGGGATCAAAGAGGAAGTGATTGGCCCTTTCTCTCGGTATTCGTTTCATGCTCCTGTCCGATCGGCTCGTCAGGTTTATCAAAGCCCCGTCTCCCGTGAATCTCGGCGGTCCTCCCCTTGATCGACCACCAATACTATCTTGCCCTGGACATGGGCGGTCTCGAGCCATTCGTGAGCAGCGGCCGCCTCGGCCAGGGAGAAGGTGCGCTGGACAACAGGCCGGATGGTTCCGTCCTCCAGCAGCTTGGAAAGATAGAGAAGAATCGTCCGTTTGCGCTCAAAACCCCGGCCGACGTTCATTTCCAGTGCCATGAATTCATAGTGAAAACTCGCATTCAGCATGAAGAGAGGCATCAGGCTGATCGGCTCCTCCGTCTCCACGATGGAGACCACACGCCCGTTCTGTGATAAGGCTTCAAAGGAACGCGCAAGGGTCTGTCCCCCCACCGTATCAAAGACGACGTCAGCCCCACGGCCACGGGTGAGGGAACGGACGCCTTCCACGAAGTCGACCTCTCGATAGTCGATAACATGGTCGGCCCCAAGCCTCCTGACAAAGGACTCGTTCTCCCTCCTGGTCGTCGTGACAACTGTCAGCCCGGCCCAGTGGGCGAGTTGGATGCCCATGGATCCGGTCCCGCCTGATCCGCCGTGAACCAAGATGGTCTCCCCGATCCTAATTCCCGCGCGATCGAAAAGGGATTCCCAGACCGTAAGCCCCACCAGAGGAATGGAGGCAGCTTCCCGATGGGACAGGTTCTTTGGTTTTGGGGCGACCAACCTGTGATCCACCTTGTGGTATTCGGCATAGGCGCCCGGCATATTGATGGGGGAACAGTAGAAGACCGCGTCACCTGGATGAAAACCGGTGACCCGTGCTCCCACGGCCTCCACGATACCGGAGACATCGTAGCCCAGAACCAGTGGGTAGACGTGCGGCCCGCCCACGACCCCTCTCCGGATCTTGCAGTCCACCGGGTTTACCCCGCAGGCACACACCCGGACCAGAACCTCCTCAGGACCGGGCTCCGGTATAGGCATCTCCCTGAGTTCAAAGACCTCGGGCCCGCCGGCTCTGGTTACGACGTTCGATTCCATCCTGCCGCTGCTCCAAGAGGCGATTCTTCGGATCCTGCATGCATCGATCCCGAAACGCCTCAGAATTCTATGCCCAACTCCGCCAACGCCTCCCGGGTGGGCACTCCGAACTCCGTCCATTTTCGGAGGCCATAGTAGTCGCTCAGAAGCCTCGCCTGTGGAGGGATCACCCCTTTTGCCCCTCCGTCATCTCGGGGAAGGTTGGAAATCCGGAGGGGGAGGATGTCGTCTTTCCGGGAGATACCGAGCCGATTGTTATAGAGACGTTTGACCGTGAAGGCCCTCGCTCCCACCGCCAACAGGGAATCACCGTCGAAATCCCATCCGGTGATGCGGTTGATCCAGTCCACCAGGGTGGGCACACCGACCCCGCCGAACATGATGAACTTGCAAGCGCTGAGAGAATCGAAGAGAGCCATTAGGTTCTGCATAGCCATGGCGTATCGCGCTTTGCCCTCCACTGCGTATGGATCCTGAATTCTGTCGTAACCCAGCCCCTCGGGAGGCACGGTCGCACTTTCGAAGTCATAGCCGAAGACATTCATGTGACAGGCACCCCGATTCGAAGTGGTGTAACTCAGTACCGTGCTGAATCTCGCCCGGGGATCGTGAGCCGGTAATTCCATCCCTTTCACATGCACGGAGAACTCCTCTGCTCCGCCGCCTATGATCGCGGCGGCTTTGCGCACCCCCTGCCCCAGGATCTTTCCAAAACCCCTGTTTTCGCCGATCGCCTTGACCATTTCGATCATGGCGTCCGCGTTTCCCCAAACCATCTCGATTCCGTCGGTATCCTTGGAGCTGATAATGCCCCGCTCAAAGGCTTCCATGCAGAAGGCTATCACGCCTCCGGTGGAGATCGTATCCAGGCCGTAGCGGTTGCAGAGTTCGTTGGCCTTCGCGATGGCCTTCAAATCGTCTATGAGGCAGTTCGCACCCAGCATCCCCAGCGTCTCGTACTCCGGACCGGCACTCTCCGGAACCTTGTAGGGACCGCTGTCGACCCTGACCGTCCTCCCACATCCGATCACGCACCGGCCACAGTGGTAACGTCTGGTGAGGATCGTTGCAGCCATTGTCTGCCCGCTGATCTTTGTCGCCCCTTCAGGCCACCGGCCCTGGGCCCAGTTTCTTATGGGCAGGTCTCCGACCTCTTCGACGTAATTCATTCCGCAGGAGGTACCGAACTGCCCGAGAATCTGAGGACCGCTCTTCATGCGCGGCGCCAGCCTCCGAATCGATTCCCTGAGCCCTTCCCTGTCCTGTATCGGTGTCTTCTTGCTGCCCCGGCCGACGACTATGGCCTTGACTTTCTTGGAACCGAGTACCGCACCGAGCCCGCCCCTGCCGGCAGCCCTCCCATCGATGCCGTCGTTCATCACGGCTGAGAGAAGTACCGATTTTTCAGCGGCAGGTCCGATGCACGCGATGTTTATTCTATCTCCATATTTCGATTTGACGAGCCGTTCCACCTCATAGGTGTCCCTGCCCCAGAGATCTTCGGCTTCCTTGATTTCGACTTTGTCCTCGGTGATCAGGATGGTCACGGGTCCGGAGGACTCGTTATGGAGAATCAGCCCGTCGTACCCCGCGCTCTTCAGGTCCTGAGCGAATCTGCCTCCGCTGTTCGCTTCACCCCAAATACCCGTGAGCGGTGCTTTTGCAGCCACCTCATACCTGCTTGAACTGAACACGGGTGTTCCTGCCACAGGGCCCGTGAGCAGGACAAAGACGTTCTCGGGCCCCACGGGGTCGATCTCCTCGGGTTTGGTCTCCTTGTAAAGGTACCAGGCGGCCAAGCCTGCTCCACCGAGGTACTGTTTCCGAACATCCTCCGGAAAGTCGATCGTCTCGATCTTTCGCTTTGCGAGGTCTATCTTCAAAACCCTTTCCATATAGCCGTTCTTCATGATGTCCCCCGAAATCATCCGCAACGTGCAATCGTTCAAAGACATTCCCTGTACAACTTCTTGATTTCCTCTTCACCGACCTTTCTCGGATGGTTCCCCAGGTCGATGAAGTAAGCGGACATTGCCACCTGGGTCGCCTTGTCGATGTCTTTTTCCTGCAGGCCGAAATCTCCGAAACCCACCTCGCAGTCCACATCCCTGACAAGCCTCTGCGCCAAATCTCCGCTCTTCTCGGCCCTTTCGCGCAGAGGCAGAGAGCCGACACTCTCATCAAAGGCCTCGGCGAGCTCGGCGAATCTTTCAAAATCGCTGGTAAAGCTGAACTGGAGGATCCTGGCAAGACACGAGGCAATGCTTCCCCCGTGAGGTGCATCGACGAGTCCACTGACAGGCTGACCCAGGGCGTGGGGCAGGGTGGTCCCTACATGCGAAATCGCCATGCCTCCCAGGGTGCTGGCCCAAGCCATCTTTGAACGGGCCTCCATGTTGCCGCCGTTGGCAACCGCCTCGGGCAGGTACCTGGCGGCTATTCGGATCGACTCCTTGGCCAAGAGTTTTGAATAGGAATTCGCATGGATATTGATAAACGATTCAACAGAGTGGGAGAGGGCGTCGATACCGGTGAGGGCCGTCAATCTCGGAGGCATCGAAACCATCAATTCCGGATCGACCAGCGCGACCCTCGGGAAGATCAAGTCGCTGTATATCGTGCTCTTCTCTCTAACATCCGGGTTGTTGATCACGGCATAGAGAGTCACCTCGGACCCTGTCCCTGCGGTCGTCGGCACCGCGATTACGGGAAGTACGTCTCTTGGACGAGACACCTCCTGATCAGTTCTCTCAACGTAGTCCCACACCTTGCCCGGATTCTTTGCGAGTGTCGCAATGCCCTTCGCGGTGTCGAGCGCGCTTCCCCCGCCCACGCCTATGACCACCTCGCACTTCTGTTCCCTTGCCAGTTCTGCTCCCTTGTCTATCTCGGAACAGACCGGATTGGGTCGGACATCCGTGAACTTGACTGCCTCAACCGAATTCTTCCTAAGCGTAGATAGAACCTCCTCGGATACACCGGTTTTGTCCAGATAGGGATCTATCACCAAGAAGGCCTTCCGCCCAAATCCCTCTGTAACCTCGCCCAGGAGCTTCAATTTGCCGACACCGAAAACGACTCTTACGGGTAGATTGCAGCTGATCTCTTCCATCTTGACCTCCTCTCATACCCCTCTCATCCGACTCTCTGCCTCTCCGTTCTTGCGAGGCCGCGCAATCGCCTAACGACCCGATAGAGTTTTCTCTATCTTCTCGGCCAGTTGTCCGGGTGCCAGCTCGAATTGGTTGAGCAACTGGTCGTAGGTTGCCGAGTGGATGAACCGGGGCCTTTCGTTGGAGTCCAGGGTATTGATGGGAACGAGCCGGGTGGTATCGACTCTCTCCCTCGATCTGAAAAGGATTTTTCTGAACTCCGACCATATATACCCGTTGTTCTGCTCTGCAATGAAGATCCACCTCCGGGAATCGTAGAGTTCCAGAAGCAGGGATTCATCCACCGAGGGCATATCCACCACCCCTACCTCTATGCCCGAACGCTCCAGCGCGGCAGCCGCAGCCAGGGCCTCGTGGACCCCCCGGCCGCTGCTCACAATGACCGCCCCGTCTACCGGCCCCTCCCTTAGAACGTATCCCTTGCCGAATTCGAACTCGAAGCCCTCATCATAGATCACGGCCGAAGGAGCCCTCATGATCCTCAGATAGACAAGCCCCCTGCCCCCTTCCATGATCCACTTCATGATACCCAGCAACTGGTTGGGACAGGAGACATTGATTATCTTCAGATGGGCAATCCCGTCAAAGACCTGGATATCGTCATTGCCCATATGGGTGGCACCGTTCGTCTTTGTCTCGAAATCCGGTGCCGTGGCCACAAAGGTCAGATCAAGCCCATGCCCCTGGCTGAGCCATCCCCCCTCCATCGCCTCGAGCCTTTCCTGGTACCCTATGGCAATCCTCCGCAAAACCTTCCAATCGAAAAAAGGGCAGAAAGTGCTGACCCACGTGTTGTAGCCCATGGCGGCAAAGGCCTCCCCCATGCACATCATGTTGGCCTCTGCTACCCCTGCATTGAGGGCCCTCGCCCTGTCTACATAGCCCACTCCCGCCTGAAGGCCGCTCGTCGATGCCAGGTCCGCGTCGATCGATACAACCCGCGGATCACGGGCAAAGACCTTCATGGCCATGGTAATTATGCTGCTGGCGCTGTACTCGCCGGATCGATCCAACTTGGGCAGAAGGCCCTCCTCGTACACTATCCTCTTGTCCCGGCCCGGTACCCGTTTCGTCCTCACGCCAACAACCAGGGGCCTGACCCCCTTATCCGCTCCATCCGCCACAACTTCGAGGTCCATCTCCCCAGCCGCGGCAAGAAGCCTCTCCCGAACCGCCGTGCCTTCCCCTGTCGATCCAAGCTCCCCAAGGTAGTCCAACATCTCAGAGACCCGGCCCTCCCGCCTCCGCTTCTGCAAGGCCAGCTCCTGCTCGGTCAGGGGGTCCGGAATCACCACCTTGTGTCCTATCATGAAATCCGAAAACCCACCGAATCCCTTCCTCGTCTGACAGATGACGGCCGTCGGCCGGCCGTCACGGGAGGAAAGCTTAAACTCCCGCAGTGCCTCCAGCACAGGACCGTACTGGGTGGCATCGACCCTGTAGACCCTATACCCGAAGGAGGTGAGCCGCGCCTCCAGGTCCCCCAGGGGAACGATCAACTGCCGCGTGTCGTCCAACTGCCCCGCATTGCTGTCCACGAGGAGACACAGGTTGTCCAATCCCTTGTAAGCAGAAAACATCAGAGCCTCCCAGATCGGTCCCTCCTGCAGCTCGCCGTCTCCTGTAAGGCAGAACACGTCGAAGTTCGGGCTCTCCTTCCCAACCAAGGCAAATCCCTCCGCAACCCCCAGCCCCTGTCCCAACGGGCCCGTGGAGATGTGAACCCCCGGCAGTATGGGGCCGGGGTGGCCGTTGAGAATACTCTCCTGGGATCTGGAGTTCTTCAGCACTGACCTGTCAAAATAACCCAGATCCGCATATATCGAAGCCATGGGAGCCACGGCATGGCCCTTACTCAAGACAAACATATCCTGGCCCCGCCGTGTGGGATCCACGACATCGATCCGCATCACCCCGCCGTAAAAGAGGCAAACCAGCGGGATGGTCGCCGAAAAGGCCCCACCAATATGGATCCCCTTGTCCACGGCATCACGGCATTGCTCCAGCGTCATGATCCGGATGTCGGAATCCTTGATTTCCAGAAGCTTCAAATAGCCCCGCCAAAAAAGGTATTCCTCTTTCCCCATTGATCCCGCCTCCACGATTGACTCTGAAGGACCTCCTGGGAGAGAAGCAGTCTTAGTCTCCGTCGTGAGGCCCCCTTTTCCTTGTCGTTCCCCGCACGATCAGCTCCACCGGAAACACGATCCGCTGCGGCCTCCGGCTTCCCTGATGCTCGATCTTTTCCGTGAGGATCTCAACGGCCCTTTTTCCCATCAAATCCACGAACTGGCGGACCGTCGTCAGCCCCACCCCTTGGCACCGGCCGGAGAATTCTATGTCGTCGTAACCTATGACCGATACATCCTCCGGCACCCTCAGTCCGTTCTCAAGGAGCGCATCGATAGCGCCCATGGCCATCATGTCGTTGCCTCCGAAGAGAGCGTCGAAGGTAAGACCCGTGCTTATCAGCTCTCGCATCAACTCGTACCCCGATTTGAAAGACAGATCACCCCTCCGCATCAACTCCTTTCTGATGGAAACCCCGTGATGGGCCAAGGCTGTTAAGAATCCAACCAGCCGTCCCTGGCTCGCCGAGGAGTATTCCGGGCCGATGATGACGGCTATCGCCTTGTGGCCCAACTCGCAGAGATGCCGCCCCGCCAGATACCCGCCTCTGTACTCGTCAGAGACCACGTAATCGCCCGGAAAATTCCGGACGTACCGGTTCAAGAACAGAAAGGGGATGTTCGACTCCATCAACATCCTCGCCAGGGAATCATCTCCCGATCGTGCATTGGTCAGGATTACCCCGTCGAACCTCTTTTCGATGAAGAGGTTGACATACCTCTCCTCTTTCTCGGGCTGATTGTACGTATTCGAGATGGTCACACTGAACCCCCGCTCATAAGCTGCATCTTCGATCGACCGGATCAGCTCAGGGAAGAAAGAATTCTGGACATTCGCGGTGACCACACCGATCGTGTGGGTTCTCCCTTTGGCGAGGCTTCTGGCAAGGAAGTTGGGCCTGTAGTTGAGTTCCTCGATGGCAGCGAAAACCCTCAGCCTTGTCTCAGGGCTTACCAGAGCGGAGTTGCCCAAGACCCTGGAAACCGTGCACGGGGCGACCGCGGCTCTTCTGGCAACATCTTTGATGTTGACCGACTTACCCCTTCTCTTCATCTCTCCCGGATCTCCCCCTTGAGGCATAAGGGATCGGAAGCCGGGCGCTCCACGCCGCCCTTAGACTCGACACGACACACGACCTCATGGGAGGTATCTCTTGGAGAATTCAGCACCGGCCGTGTACCTTAGTTTCCCCGTAGAGACCATCTGATAGACACGCACCCTCAACCCGGGGCAGCACGCCATGAGCATGTATGCGTCTCTCTTTTCGAACCCGTACTCATCGACGAGCCACTGGACCAACCAGAGAACGGCTTGCTCCACGGCACTCTCGAGAGGCTTGTCGCAGCAGATCTGGACGATGGAATCCTCCTTCTCCAGTCGCACCCAGGGAATCTTCTTGTTCTTGATGACATCGCACCTGAGCTTCACCGTGGCAGGGGTGTCATCATGGGCGCCGTGAAACTCGGTATCCCCCTGGCACCCGGCCACGTCTCCCACAAAGAGCAGCCCCCCTTCGTGGTACGACGGAAACATGGCCTTGGTCCCTTTACACATGTCGCTCACATCCATGTTTCCACCCCACGGTCCCTGGGCGACGATGGCCGCTTCCTGCTCCCATTCAGGGGCCGTGGCAATCGTGCCGATCATGGGTCGGAGATCCCAACTCATCCTATCGTTCCAGACGGCCTTCCCCGTGGCATACTTCCCATCCGGCCCCGGTTGATGGGGGATGATCTTAGTGAAAGGGCCGGCGCACTCAGGCCATGTCAAGGAATCCTTGAGGGGGCCGACGCCCGGCATGATGCAGGAGACCCCCTGTTCCCATGGTTCGATCTCCTCGATATGAACCACTAGGACGTCCCCCTTCCCCACCCCCCGGATGTATATCGGGCCGGCGACGGGATTCATTCCGACCGGTTCCATCCTCAGGGGAGGGATCGATTCGGGTGAAAACCTGTCTTCAGGCCTGCGGATATATCCGCTGAAAGCATCCTCCGTCTCCACCACAAAAGACTCGTTCAAATCCACCTCAAGCACCGGCTCGATATCCGCCCTGAGCCAGTACCCCATAGCATCGGCCCTCTTTATTCTTTTCATTTCCAGATACTCCCTCCCGTCCACGCCCGATCAGCCGCCTGAACCAGAGCGTTTTCCCAGATCACCTAAGGCCCTAGTTCGGGACCAGGACCTTCTTCAACCCCTCGTTTCTTTCATGGAGGCGGAAGGCCGCCTCCCACTCGGACAACGGGAGAACGTGCGTCACCAACTCCCTGAGCCTGACCTTCCCCGCTCTCGTCAGCTCGATGGCTCGGCGCCAGGAGGGCCAGTACTGCGCCAGTGGACCACTGACTTTCAGTTGTTTGAGAGGAATCTTTTCGAAATCCACCTCTATCGATTTTCCAAACAGACCTATCTGGCAGTATCTTCCCCCCCGCCTGACGACCTCGAGGCATGTCGAAACCGAGCTCGGATGCCCGGCACACTCGACAACCACATCCGCCCCGTACCCTTCGGACAGGTCGTCGACCATGCTGCGTGGATCATTTCTCTCCACGTTCACCGTGTAATCTATGCCCAAGGACTTTCCCAGGGCCAGCCGTTCCTTGTCCCGGCTCCTCCCGCCCACGATGACCGTAGCCCCTTCGGCCCTGGCGACCTGCGCAGCCATGAGCCCCAAGGGGCCGGGGCCCGACACATAGACCAAATCGCCTGCGGCGACTCCGGCCAGCTCGCTCACGCCGAGGACGGTGACAGCCAATGGCTCAAAGAGGGCCCCTCCAACGAAATCCACGCCTTCAGGAAGGCGATGCAGGCACCGCTCCGCGACGGCTATATAACGGGCGAACCCACCATCGGCGTTCACCCCGGCGATCTTCCGGTTTGCACAGAGGTTGTACCTGCCCGTCCGGCAGTATCGGCACCTCCCGCAAAAGCTCAGAGAAGACTCACAGGTGACCCTGTCACCTTCCTGGAACTCCACGCAGTCGTTTCCTTTGTCGACAACGACCCCGCTGAGTTCATGGCCCATGATCACAGGAGGCCTGTTCTTGAAAGTATCGTGAAAGATGTGAATGTCCGTTCCGCAGACACCCGCGGCCTCTACCCGAACCAGGACTTCGTCTTTGTCCGGCCGGGGCTCCGGCACCTCGACCAGCTCGACATTCCCGGCACCTTTTCTCGTTTTGACCAATGCCTGCACTTCTCTGCCCTTCTACGACACGGAGACGACCGGAGGCGTAAGGAGGCTCAGGATGAGCTTGAGCTGGAGCGGTTCGATTCGGCGAATCTCTTAGAGGGGAACCTTGAGATTTCTGTTTTCAACGAGTTCCAACTGGCACCCATCCGGATCGCGGAAGTAAGTCCAGACCCAGCCCTTGTTTTCTCCCTCTTCGATCACTTTTGGGGCCGCGTTGAACTCCACGCCTTTTCCCTTCAGTCTCTCGACCTCCGCATCTATGTCGTCCACCTCGATAGCCATATGAAGGGTCCCTACGGTCGCGGCGCTGAGTACCCCGGGTCTGATCTTCGGGTTTACATACTCGACCAACTCGATGGTATCCTTGCCGAGTTTGAGCACCGCAAGCCTTGTCTCGGCGCCTGGAACGCCCACCTCCTTTTCAACCTCCCCCCGCGCGGCTTCGGCACGATACAGGAATCTCGCACCCAACACCTCCTGGTAGAAGTGGAGCGATTTGTCCAGATCATTCACAATGATCCCCACGTGATGGATACCGGTCAGCATTTCATTCCTCCCCGTCCGAGTGGGCCCTGCCGCCCCTTGGGCGGCCCAGGGTCCCCGGGCTTTGCAGGTTTGGGCCTGATGCGACCCTCCTCTCAATCCTACTTCACATCAGCGATTCCGTAGTTTTCGCGTCAAAAAGGTGCATTTTGCCCGGCGGTATCTCCATGAAAATCGTATCTCCCCGATCCACCGCCACACCGGGGTCGGTCTTTATCTTCAGTCTTTCGCCTCCTACCAGCACGTCTATGATCACGTCCGATCCCAAGGGCTCGGTAATGTAAATCTCTCCTTGTATACCTTCCTGTTTCCGCCTTTCCTTTCTCACCAGGATCGACTCAGGCCTGACCCCGAGTGTTACCTCCAAGGTCCCAGAGAATTCGACTCCCTTCGCCTGGATTCTCTTTTTCACGGAATCGGCCAGTGGCAACTCGAAGGCTTCATGCTTCAGCTTCCAACCGTTGCCTGAGACCAGAACGCACCTGATGAAATTCATTGGAGGATCACCCACAAATCCCGCCACAAACTGGTTTACAGGATGGTGGAATATCTTCTCCGGTACATCGTACTGCTGCAACACTCCGAAATTCATGACGGCTATCCTGTCCGCCATGGACATCGCTTCTAGCTGATCATGGGTCACATAGATAAACGTCTGGTTCAATTCCTTCTGGAGGTGTTTGAGCTCCCCTCTCATGTGAGTCCGCAGCTTGGCGTCCAGATGGGATATTGGCTCGTCCATCAGAAAGACCTTCGGATTTCGGACGATGGCCCTTCCTATCGCCACGCGCTGCTTCTGTCCTCCGCTGAGCTGCCTGGGGTACCTATCCAGCAGGTCCACGATCTCCAAAATCTCCGCGGCCCTTGACACCCTGGACTGAATCTCACTCATGGGCATTTTTCGGATGCGAAGGGGATAGGCCATGTTTCCGAAGACCGTCTTGTGCGGGTAGAGGGCATACGTCTCAAAGACCATGGCAATGTCGCGCTGGGAGGGATGAATCGCATTGATGCGGATGTCGTCGATAAAGATGTCCCCGCTGGTAATCTCTTCCAGACCGGCCACCATTCGAAGGGTCGACGACTTCCCGCAGCCTGAAGGCCCCAACAGGCAGACAAACTCCTTATCCTGGCATTCAAGATTCAGATCCTTGACGGCTTCCACCTTTCCGTACTTCTTCCACACGTTCTTGATCGTGACTTTTGCCATGGCTCTTTTCTCCAGTCGGACTTCTCTTGTTTCCTTGGAATCGGTTCTATCCTCAGAAAATCATGGATCCACCGCCTACCGGTATCGTGGCCGCGGTGATATAGTCGGCATCCTCAGAAGCGAGAAAGGATACGACAGGGGCAATGTATTCGGGCCGCCCGGGCTTCGGGAGGAGCACAAGGTCCTTGGTGAATTTCTCAAAAGCCTCGCCCCTTTTCATCCCGAAGACGCTCGACAGCTTCTCATCGGCCTCCTTCCACATGTCGGTCCAGATGATCCCCGGAGTAACACAATTCACGTTGATACCGTACGGGGCGAGTTCCTTGGCAAATGCCTGGGTCAATCCCCTGACCGCAAATTTGCTCGCCGAATAACATACGTGGTATCTGGCACCCTCGATGGAAAAATCCGAGCCTATGGTGATGATCTTGCCGGACTTCTGCTTGATCATCAATCTGGAAGCCTCAAGCATGCAGAGGTAGGTGCCCTTCGCGTTGATCGCCAGGGTCTTTTCCCATATTTCCTCATTCAGCTCGTCCAAGGTATTCACCTGTGTCACACCGGCGTTGGTCACAAGAACGTCGAGCCTTCCGAATTCGCCGACGGCATCTTCGAACATCCGCTTCACGTCACGTTGCTTCGCGACGTCTCCCGGGATTCCCAGAGCCGGCCTACCCATCTGACGGACTTCCTCCACCACTGATTCGACGGTCTCCTTATGGAGTGAATTGACGCAGAGAGCGAAACCGTCCTTGGCCAGGCGAAGAACAATGGCTCGACCGATTCCCCTACCCCCTCCTGTAACCAATGCAACCTTGTCTTTCACTGTTCCAATCCTCCCCGACAAGAATTAGATGCCTGCCATCTTGCTCATCCCCTCATGGCCCCCATGGTAAGTCCGGTGACGAGGAACTTCTTGATGACCAAACCGAGAATCACCATCGGAACGATAAGCACGGTACCCCCGGCCATGATCTGACCCCAAAGAATCGACGTGGCACTCTCGAGTTCACTGATCCCGACAGGAATCGTTTTTACGGCTCGCCCGCCGAGAATGAGAGCGAATATATAGTCATTCCAGGCCATCAGGCTGCAAAGAATAACCGTAGCCCCCACCCCTGGAGCTATAAGAGGAAAAACAACATCCAAGAACCCCCGGAATCGGTTCCGCCCGTCAACATAGGCAGCCTCCTCGATCTCCCTCGGAATCGAATCCATGAACCCCCTCAGCAACCAGATGGAAAAAGGAAGATTGAAGGTCGTATAGGCCAGAACCAACCCGGGCAGTGTCTGAAGAATATGAAAGCTCCGCCATAACACATACAGGGGGACCATGACCGCGACAGGAGGAGCCATTCTAGTGGAGATGACCCAGAAGTAGAAATGCTTTTTGCCGGGGATCCTGCCCCGCGAGAGTCCATATGCCGCGAGCAGACCCAGGGGTACGGAAATCAGCACGGACAGGCCTGTAGCAAGCAGGCTGTTGCGGAGGTATGCGAAAAACGGTCCCTCTATGAACATGTTGTGAAATTGAGTCAGGGATGCCTTGAAGACAAAAAGCAGTTTGAATATCCCGACCCAGTCACCGGGTTTGGGCAGGTCGAATATGTCACCCGTGGCCTTGAAAGACGAAGCGACGAGAAAAATCACCGGAACAACGGTCCAGATGAAGAACAATCCTACTGCGATTATTTTGAGAGTCTTTCCGATCCGGGAATCCATTTATTCGGCCTCTCCTTCCTTTAGCAGCGTAAGAGTCACGATGATACCGCAAATGATAATGACGAACAGAAGTGTGAACCCGATGGCCGAAGCCGGTCCGATTTCGAACTGTCTGAAAGTCTTCAAGAATAGATACATCGGGAGGGTCTTTGTAGCATCCGCAGGACCACCCTTGGTGGTTATCAATATCTTGTCGATAAAACGCATGTTGTCCATGAATCTCAGCAGAAATGCGATCACAATGGCCGGGGTTATGTAGGGGAGCGTCACGTTGAAAAAAGTCTGGAGCCTGTTCGAACCGTCCATGTGTGCAGCCTCGATCGTGTCACGGGGGACACTCTTCAATCCCGCAAGCACGATGAGCATCACCAGAGGAGTCCATTCCCAAGTATCCATCGCCACGATCGCCCAAAGGGCGGTCTTTGGATCGCTCAAGAGACTCCCCTTTGCATAGATACCCAGCGTTTTCAAGAGCCATGAATAGATCCCGTAGGAAGAATGGAACAGGAGATTCCAGAGGTGTCCCACCACGACAGGAGCAACCATCATGGGAATCAAGAAGACAGTGGACAGGAATCCCTCGCCCTTCATGTTGTTTATCAGCAGAGCGATTCCGATACCCAGTCCCATCTGAAGAAGCATCGATACACCGACGTATCGCCCCAGGAGGCTCCAGCCCTGAGGAACCGAGGGGTCCCAAAACATCTCTATCCAATTGGTGAACCCGACAAAAATATTCGGCTTGCCCGGGGCGAGCTGGATCTTCATAAACGACATGTGAATAAGCCAGAAGAAGGGGAATATCGTGATCACGGCCAGAATGATAAACGCCGGCGCCAGCCACCATACGTACCATGGAACCCCCTCCACCACTCCCCTGTACGTCGACGACAGCCGATTGCCCAGTACTCCGACTACCCCGCTTCCCATCACAGTCTCCCCCGTACAATCTTTTCTTGGCATATACCCGAGCTCCCCCTCTCGGAGGAGACATGAAGAGGAGAAGAAGAGACCGGTCCGGCTCTTCTCCTCCATTCATGCCCGAAAGCTCCCCATCGACCTTCGAAAAAGTCAACTTACAAGGCTGGGGTTTGTGCACCTAGACCTTGTGGAGCCTGTTCAGTCTCTTTATCATGTTGTCCAGACACTTCTTCGAGGTGGATGTCACTCCTGCGACCCATTTCGACAGCTCACTCCCCACAATCTCCAGATACTGGGAATAGGTCGGAATCTTGGGGCCCAGGCAGAACCCATCGAGGTGGTCCCTCATCTGAATATCCTGGATCCTGAGGTGCTGGGCCTTTCTGAAGGTGGAATCCTCTTCCAGCCACCCCCGGCTTCGAGCCTCGTCATAGGCTGATCTCCTGACCGGGGTCCCGTAGTACTTGGTAAAGGCCTCCCACTGCCCCACAGGACCTGTGGCCCACATTATGAAAAGCCATGCCTTCTTCTGTTCCTTAAGCGGCAGAGCCGCCGGAATGGCCAAGCCGGAAGCCCCGACCTCGTATGCGTTGATGCCTGCAGGACCCTTCGGTACGACCGAATATCCACACTTCCCCGCGATGACGGATTCGCTGGGATCTTCCACATACGGGCAGAATTCGCCGCAATTCATCTGCATCGCTATTTTGCCCGTCGCGTGTGCGGTGCCGAGACCGCCCCAATCCCAAATCTTGCTGTCCGGATGAATCACATCCTGCAGCTTCTTCATATATTCCAAGACCTCAATCGCCTTTTGGTAGTCCTTGGGATCGGACATGTAGGGGCCGGGATTCCTTTGGCCCACATAGTAATGCTCGATTTCAGCGAATCCTTCCTTCTGGACTCCCCAACTGAGCAGAAAGGAAGTATAGTCCTGATTGATGGGCCAATTCTGAGCCATGTGGAAGCCGAGTCCTGAGTCGACTTCCTTGCAGTTTTTGTTGATGAAGTCGGCTATGACGTAAAGGTCATCCCAGGTCGTATCGGCATTCGGTTTCATGGACTTGCCGTACTTGTCTTCGAACTTCTTGCCGTACTTCTCAACGAGGTCCTTCCGGAAGAACAGGACGCCCATGGCCGTGTCATAGGGTAGGCCGTACCATTCATCCGTACTGTAGTACATGCAGCCCTGTTCCGGATGGAGAGGCATGAAAGCATCATGAAGGCGTTTTGGAACATCGGGAACATCGGGCAGATCGGGCATGAGAGACTTGCCCGTCTTCACATCGATGAACTTGTTCACAGGAGCCCAGTACTCGGAGATGACGCAGCCGATGGGCCTGGGTTGAGCGTAATTGACATGAAACTTCGGGCTGCCCCCTCGCAAATCCAAGAAGATCTTCTCCTTCAAGGAATCCATGACCTCGAGGGTGAACTCGGCACGCATCCCCGTGAGCTTGGTAAAGTCATCTTTGGCCCCGCGGATCCCGATGGAAGGCGGGGTATTCTCTGTGAGGATGTACACGGTCTCTCCCTCGAATTGACGCCATTTCTTGAGATCTTCAGTAGAGGGCTGCCACTTGATGCCGGCGTACCCCTGAGCCCGTGCCCCTTTGATCCAGATATGGGGGGCGGAGAGCGCCACTGCTCCTGCTCCTGCAACCTTGAGAAAATCCCTTCGATTGATTTTTTTCATGCTCTTCCCTCCTTTGGGTCTGTTGGTGGTATGTGCGCAAAATTCCGCTTGGTGAGTTGCTCTGTCTCCCTCCTTTCCTTGTAGCATGGGCTTGTCGTCTTGAGGTTTCTATCAGAAACAGAGCTGTCGTGTCAAACGGTGGTGAAAACGTTTTCATAAACCCTGAAGCGGTTAGCCGCGGCTATGCCAGGATTTGGCGCAAATTGCCTTGAAAATCTCTGAAAATTGAAACCGTTTTCACAAATTCTTCCTGCACCCTGGGGATTCAAAAGCACTCGAGAAGGTTCACCCCCGGGCCTGAAAAACCACAAATCTCTCACCCTGTCTTATCTCCAGGCGCACTAGAAGAGTTTCAACTGGATCTGCTGTGTCTTCGAGGGGCGTTTCTGAAGCCCCGAGGACATCCGCCTCACATACTCCTCGATCTCTCTGAGGAACGGAGAGGGGGCCTGCACCCGCGTTCTCCCGAAGAACCTTCTTTTCCGGGCGCGGCTTAGAATAACCTTCTCCCTGGCCCGGGTGAGCCCCACGTAGAAGAGACGCCTCTCCTCCTCTATCGGCGGACACGGCCACCCCTCCGGTCTATAGGGCAACAACCCTGCCTCGCATCCGGCGATGAATACGACAGGAAATTCCAGCCCCTTGGCAGCATGGAGTGTCATGAGCCGAACCTTCTCGGCTCTGGGGTCAACGGTATCCAGATCCTTGTGTAGGGCAGCCATGGCCGGGAATTCGGCAGGCTCCCCGCCCCAACCGTCAGCCAGGCGGACCAGGCTATCAAGCCCGGGCTGGTCCGGATCGAACCCGAGAGAATCGATGACCCTCCGGATCACCCGGCCTGCGGACGTAAGATCCCCCGCCTTTTCTCCGAAAAGGTCTCTTGATCGATCCCCCTCCGGGTGAAGAGAGTCGCCCTCCTCGCAGTGCTCCCGCAGGACCTGGAGAACCTTTCTCACCTCCTCGTTTCTGCTCAGAGCCTCACCGCCCACCCGGCAGAAGGGGATGCCGGACCGTTCAAAGGCCTCCTCCAGCACCTCCCCCTGGAAGTGGAAGCGGTAGAGGACGGCAAAATCCGAGAAACTCCTCGTCCTCCGGTCATCCGACGTCTCCACCCTGCCGCTGTCGAGAGAGAAATGACTCGTCCCGCCGAGCAACTCCTCGATAGTGTGGACGATCGACTCGGCTTCGGCTCTGTCTGTGGGAGATTCGAGCATGGAGAGAAAACTCTCTCCTGAAATTCCCGACCAGAGGCGGATCCCGAGAGGATCGGGGCCCTGGTTGAGGAGCACCGAGGAGGCCTGAAGGATCGTCTCTGAACTGCGGAAGTTCTGCTCAAGCCGGATGATCTCTGCCTCAGGGTAGTCCTCCTTGAAACGGAGAAAATACCTGCTGTCGGCCCCGCGAAACCCGTAGATCGCCTGATGGGGATCGCCGATTGCACAGAGGTTTTCCCCTCGCGGAGAGAGCAGGCGAACCAGCCTGTACTGGGCATAGTTTATGTCCTGGTATTCATCGATCGAGACGAAACGGTATCTTTCCCGGAGGCGACCCAAGGCCTCCCCATCTTCTTCCAGCAGCCGTACGGGCCGAGCGATCAGATCATCGAGGTCGACCATGTTCGATCCCCGGAGGGCCTGCTCATAGAGGCGATAGAGCCGCGCAAAATCGGGATCCTGTTCCTCGAAGGTCTCTGGGGTCCGGAGGTTTTGCTTTGCTCTGGAGATCTCCTCCAGGAGAGCCCGCCTCTCCCTATGGCTGAAGGAAGGGGAAAGGCCGGCAGTGACCCTCGCCAGCACCGCCTCCGCCTCTGCCTCGTCCAGGATCCGAAACCCGCCGGATCCCCCTGCCCGGTCTCTCTCCCCTTTGAGAATCTCATAGCCCAGGGCGTGAAAGGTCTCGACCGTAACCCCCCGTCTGTCCCCGAGAAGGAGCGCCAGACGTTCCTCCATCTCCTCGGCGGCCTTGTTGGTGAAAGTAATGGCCAAAACCTGCTCCGGCCTCGCGATTCCTCGATCAATCAAGAAGGCGATCCTGCGGGTAAGGGTGAGGGTCTTGCCGGTCCCAGGACCGGCAACAATCAGCAGGGGTCTCTCCCAACAGCGGACCGCCTGCTGCTGCTTAGAATTCAATCCCCGGAGCAGAGAAGCCATCCTTTGCCTCGAAGGTGCAGGCAACTTCCCGGAGAGATCCGCACTCCCCGCTCCCCGTGTTTCCAAACCGTGTTCGACCTGTCTTGTGGGCAGAGGTCTCACCCTCTGGTCTGCTTCCGGGCCAGGTCGATCCGCCTCGAGAGGGATCAGACTCGCCTGCCCGGAAAGACCCCTCCTCTCTTCCGGGCTGAACAGGACAACCGACCCGAACTCCCCGTCATAGCCCGGCCGGATCTCCACCCGCCCCTGGCGCATCCGCCTAAGCCCCTCGGCGAGACCGCCGTGACCTCCGGCCTCCAACTCTTCCAGAGGAAGATCCATGAGAATCCTGAACTCAGGCCCGTACTCTTCCAGAAGACGGAAGTACTCCGCCTGAACCCTCTTCGATTCCCTGCCGACCCCCTTTGCTTGAGCCAGAATGTCGGGAAGGGTCAGCAGACTCCTGAAAGGCGCGGCCTCCGGCGGCCTCACCCCCTCCTGCCGGTCTGCAAGCTCCTCAACTCGATGCATCACACCCACGGTAACAGGACGGCCGCACTTCGGGCAGAGACCGCCCGACTGTATGGTCTCTTTCGGGCTCATCCGCATGTTGCATTTCCTGTGGCCGTCGTAGTGGTATTTTCCCTCTTCGGGAAAAAACTCGATTGTCCCGAGAAACCGCCGGGGATCCTTGGACTTCAGCGCTTCAAAAATCGCGGAGTAAGAGAGGCCCGTGTCAAAGATGTTCGCCTCTCTGCCGAGATTTGCCGGAGAGTGGGCGTCGGAGTTTGAGACCAGAGCCACCCGGTCAAGAGCCGAAAGACGCCAGTTCATGGGGGGATCCGAGGAGAGGCCCGTCTCCACGGCGAATATGTGGGAAGAGAGATCGCCGAAGCATTCCTCCAGAGAGTCAAACCCGGATTTGGAGCCGAAAAGAGAAAACCAGGGCGTCCAGACATGGGCCGGGACAAGATAGGCCTGGGGGCTCACATCCAGGACGATCTCCAGCAGGTCATGGGCGTCAAGGCCGAGGATGGGACGGCCGTCGGAACGGATGTTTCCGATCCGCTCCAGGTTTCGATTCAGCCTTTCAGCCGTCTCGAAATCAGGCACGAAAACAACGTTGTGGTTTTTCCGGGTCATGCCGTTCTTCTTGTATATACAGCTTATCTCCACCGAGAGCATGAACCGAACCGGGGCGTTACACGAGGGCGGCACCCGGGGCTGGGTGAGACCCGAGAACTCGGGACGCAAGGCAAACAGACCCGGCTCTGCCTCTTGAAGCTTCTCCTTCAGCTCGGAAAACCACCTGGGGTGGGTGAAATCACCTGTCCCGACGACTCCGATCCCCTTGAGTTGCGCCCAGAGGTTGAGGTGCTCCAGGTCGAGGTTCTTCGCAGTGGCCCTTGATAGATAGGAATGGATATGGAGGTCCGCGATAAACATGCCGACAGGTTCTCCAGACTCATTACGAGCCTATCCAAGTAAGAAAGACTTGTCAACATGTTGTGAGATGCCCTGCTGTGCCCCATCACCCATCGAGCAGCTTGCGGATCTTGCGTACCAGGGCTGCCGGTGAAAAGGGCTTTTGAAGAAATGCGGATCCAGGATCCAATACGCCATGGCGGACGGCTGCCTCATCGGTATAACCTGAAAAGAAGAGAACTTTGATATCGGGGCGCTCCGCCCTGACCCGGCGGGCAAGCTCCTGCCCTCCCATATGCGGCATCACAAGATCGGTCAGGAGCAGACTGATCTCCTCGTTCTTCATTTCTCGGACCAGTCTCAAGGCTTCCTCCCCGGTACACGCCTCGAGGACCCTGTGGCCTTGCTCCCGGAGGATTCTGACGGCCATGCTCCGTACCGACGATTCGTCCTCCACCAGGAGTACGGTCTCGGTACCTCGCGGCAGGTATCCCAGTCTATCCCGGATTGGCAGAGCCTCGCACTCTTGATCCTCCACAGGGAGATAGATCTTGAAGGTCGTCCCCCGGCCCGGCTCGCTGTAGACCCAGATGTTTCCTCCGTTCTGTTTCACAATTCCGTAACAGGTCGCAAGGCCGAGGCCGGTCCCCTTACCTACCTCCTTGGTGGTGAAAAACGGCTCAAAGAGATGTTCCTTCACCTCATCGGTCATACCCACACCCGTATCGCTCACGGCCAACATGACATACTCACCTGGAGATACACCCAGGTGGTGCGCCGCATATGCCTCATCCAGGGTCACAGTTGCAGTCTCTATGGTCAATTTGCCCCCATCAGGCATGGCATCACGGGCGTTGACAGTGAGGTTAACAACGACCTGCTCTATCTGGCCGGGGTCTACCTTGACAGGAGCGAGATTCTCAGCCAGAAGGGTCACAAGCTCGATATCCTCACCGATGATGCGCCTGAGCATCCTGTCCGTGTCGGCAAGGATCGCATTGAGATTGACCACCTTGGGCTCGATGATCTGGCGGCGCGAAAAGGCGAGGAATTGCTGGGTGAGTCTGGCCGCCCGTTCGGATGCCTTCAGGATCTCCTGGAGATCGGCGTACACCCGGTCGCCCGGATGGAGTCTCATCATTCCGAGCTCTGCGTAACCCGTAATCGTCGTGAGCAGGTTATTGAAATCGTGGGCGATTCCTCCCGCAAGCCTGCCCACCGTCTCCATCTTCTGAGACCAGGCCAGTTGTGCCTCGAGCTGCTTGCGCTCGCTGATATCCTCGGCATGAACCAGGACCTGGTCAGGAGGCACGAAGGCGTAACTCACGGCAAGACGCTTTTCCTCGTCGGTGAGCCGGAACCTGTATGGCATCTCCCTTTTGAGGACGGTCCTTTCGGTAAAGCATAGATTGAGATCTTCCAGTATATCCGGCCGATCATTCCGATACATTTCGCTTGCTCTTTTGCCGACATAGTGGGCCACCCCGCCGTTTGTCAGAACATGAGCCGCACGGTTGTAATCGACTAGGACGAAGTCTCCATTTATCCGCCGCCAGGTATAGCTGGGTATGGGGAAGCCCTGATACTGCGCCCTCAGTCTCTCCTCGCTGTCACGGAGTCTCTCCTCCGCTCTTTTGCGCTCGGTCACGTCGACCAGGGTAACAAGGTCGGCGTATCTGCCCTTGTAGATGACGGTATTGGAATACTGATCGACCCACTTGATTTTCCCCGTCTTCGTCACGATCCGGTAAGTGTAGCTGGGAACGACGTCTTTCTCCCCCCTCTGCTTCTTCTCGGCCTGCTCCATAGCAAAGGCCAGATCGTCGGGATGGACGGCCTTGGCAAACGCGTTTGCCTCCCAGCCGAGCATCTCCTCGACGGTGTATCCCAGAAGGTCTGAAACGGCCTGGTTCACGTATCTTATGAGACCGTCCTGAATCAGGACGATGCCCAGTATCGACTGTTCCGATATGAGCCGGAACTTCTCCTCACTCTCTTGCAATGCTTGCTCTGCTTGCCTGTGCCGAGTAATGTCGTTGCCGATTGCGAGGATCTCAACCACACGGCCGTTCCCATCGAGAATGGCCTTGTTCGTCCAGGCGATCCAGACTCGCTCGCCGCCTCGGCGCACGTTTTCATTTTCGTTGTTAGGATACTTCTCGGGATGCTCCAGAAGGTCCCCGATCATCTCCGCAAGGTCCTGGCCCGAGGAATCCTTCTCCGGAACGATTGTACCCACCAGATTTCGTCCGACTAACTCCTCCCGGGTATAACCAAAGAACCCCTCGGCAAAGTCGTTCAAGAAAGTGATGCGGCCCTGTGTGTCGAACCGGAGTATGATGCTGTTGGCACTCTCGATGAGCTCGCGGTATCTCTTGTCCTTTTCCCGCAGGTTCTGCTCGATGCGTCTGCACCTGAGTTCCGTATCCTCCAACTCGCAAAGACGCGCCTCCATCCTTTCCAGCTCTGCCAATAGCTCCGCTTTTGTCTTGTGCTTGTCTTCCACACCAGGCTCCTTCCACCAGGTCTGCTCTTGCCGAGACCGATCGCTCTGAAGGCCGATCCTCCTGCCGCCTCATCCAACGTCTGCCCGGATTGTATCGTCAATCACGGGGACAGGCAATACCGGGCTTTCGCTTTCGAGAAACCGGAGTTTCGGGGCATCCCTGTCACGGTTCTGATTCCTGGAATCCGCGCCTTCCCGCTCCCCCGACCCCGCTCAGGGATGGACGGCGTTTTCCCCAAGTGTCAGGAACTCCAGGAAGAAACGGCTTGACACGCGTGACCGGATAGGATAGAAAAGGGGCAGACCGGGGCAAGATGGTCAAGATCACGAGAACCGGAGGAGTGTTGATTGCAGGACTCTTCTTCTTATTTGTACTTTAGCATCGGGTCTGTCCGCCTCACCCGGATGCCCTGATTACCGATCCTATGAGGCCATGGACAGACTCGGGAGATGTCCGTGGCCTCTTGAATCGGGGCCATTGGATTGGGATCCATGGCCCTTTTTTGTGTGGTCTTGGAAGGCAATGAAATCAGCGGTCCGGGGAATCAGAGAGAGGTTCAAAAGCGCACGGGTCGGCCTCAAGGACAGCCTGGCTGTCATCGATATGACCCTGGACGGCCAGCTTGGGCAGCCCATAACACTGTCACCCTACGAGGTCTTCGAGCCCCTCAACAGACTGATCGACAGGACCGCCCATGGAACAAAGGTCGAACGTTTCGGGCCCGACGGGGGGCGCCGGCCCTTTCATACCCTCGAGATCCACACAAAGGGGGGAGACGTCCTAGGTTATCTGAACATGGTATACCTCAGGAAACCCCTGCTTTGCTACTACCTGGTCTACGTGGAGGTCCTCTTTCCCTTCCGCGGCCGGGGTTTGGGCCACAAGATCCTGAGGGCATTCAGGGAGTTCGTGAGCGAGAGGGGAGCAGTGGGAGTACTCGACAACATAATTCTCCCGGATGAGCCCACCTACGGCATCTATTCCAAACACGGTTGGAAACCCATCGATCCGGTGGCCGGCGATAACAGGCCCGGAGAACAAGGCCACTACATGGCCTTTGTTCCAAGGTCAGCCAGGGCACCCGACATCCAGCAGAAGCTGGCAAAGCTCCTTTTCAGAATCAGGAAGAAGAGGCCTATCATCGACATGCACGAGAACGAGGCTATGGTCGGGCGGACGATTGCGGAATTCCGATCGGTCTACAGGACCCTTGAGAGCCTCTTCCACAAAGAGCTGACCGCCGGAAGTTCCACTCCCCTGATGCGCTTCATGTTCACCCGCTTCGTCACGAAGATGCTCGGCTTCAGGAGGCGGATCGCAGGACTTCTCGGTTACACGGGTGGAGAATCCCTGTATCAAATCTCAATCTCCGATAGAATCAAGAGGCTTCCCATCCAACCGTACTCCCTCTGGACCTCGGAGGGCGGCCGGACCGAGATATGGGGAGAGGCCGAGACAATTCGCCGTCTCCCCGGAGATCTGAAGGAGAAACCAACCCGTTACATCGAAGCCCTTCCCCTTTACAGGCGACCATACCTGTCATCGTGGATGGAAAACAGAGGCCGCTGCCGCTCCGGCATCATTAAGATCTCCGATCTCCTTGAGCTCGGCTTCGACCCGACTAAGCTGAGAGTCCTCTTCCACGAAGGAGTGGAATACGTATCAGAAAGAGTATCCCCCCGCTTTATTCCCTCGATCGAAAAGAGAAGGGAGTTTCTCTTGGGAGTGGCCATGGAGAGTTCAGGAGTCCGGATACGGAACGCAAGAATCCACGTCAATCCCCCTCTTGCAATACTCCAGGACATGGGGAACGTCTACATCCTCCGCAAGAGGGTGGAGGGCATCCACTCCGAGGAAGCCCTGGATCAACTCAGAACGTCTCCGTACCTGAGGGACCTTAACAGGGCGGCAGGGATCGATCAGGCGGTGGAAAAAACCCTTCACCAGACCCGCCGCTGGCTCGTAGAAAGGTCTGACTCCCGGTATCGCGAACAGATAGAAGAGCTGATCTTCTTTGTGCCCTGGGACTTCGAAAAAAACATGCCACGAGTCACGGTGGATGTTTCCGGTGTCTATATCGATAGGCTGTGGATCGCCTGAACTGCCACCATCTTCCACCGCGACCCTTCTCAGGGGTCCGGCGTACCGGCTCCAAAAGCCCGTACCCCGGACCCGGGAAATCCAGTCCATCTCGCGACGGACAAACCCTTGTTTCCCGCTTCGCAGGCGCTGCTGACCGTGACGCAGGCGCTCCCTCCCACGACTCTTCAAGAGAACAGCTGCGAAATCCGCCCGCTTCCCCGGGTATCAAAAGGCCTTCCTCGAAAGGACTCCTATTTCTTTTTCCGGCTCTTTCTGGCAGCCGCCAGTTTTGCACCGAGTCCCCGCTCCTTGGCCGTCCTCCTTCTCTTCGCACTCAGGGATTTTGCCGTTAGTGCCTGGCCCGCCTTGAGCCCGTACTTCTTTTTGTACTCTCTAGGGGTCAGCCCGTGGGACTTGAGATGGCTCCTCGATAGCTGCTTGAACTCTTTTCCACACTCAAGGCAGATAATCTTGTTGCGTTGGATCGAGGCCTTCGGGTCCATTGCAACAGCGCCTTCCGGTACAGGTCCTTCTGCACCAACACCTTCTTCCAAACCCTTGATCCTTTTCAAGGAATCATAGGCTTTGGCCAGAGCTTCGCTCAGCTCTTCAGGCGACATTCTGGTTACCCCGGCCTGCGCTGTGACAATTTCAGCTGCCATCTCAGTCAACGTCTTTGCCATATCTTCTACCTCCTCCTGTTTTATTGGGAAAACCTTATAGCACCAAAGACAGGCTGTTTCAAGACATTTTATTGCTTCACATAGAAACCCGACTTCCAGAGGTCTCTCCACTCGTTCTTTACTCATACTCCAAGAGGGAAGAAAAAACAATAACAGTCACGACAGAAAGTGGAGGAACGTTGCCGTCTTTTCCCCCATTCAAAAAGAGTTGCGTTCCGGCGAGAGCCTCTCTCCAAACAAAAGGTCTTCCGGCTCCAGGACCGGAAGACCTCGAACAGAAGGTATTCGGCTCCCCGTCAATAGTTCTCCCCCAGGAGCTCGAAAAACGCCTTTGGGTGTAAACAGGCGGGACAGCTTTCGGGTGCCTCCTCGCTCTCGTGGAGGTATCCACAGTTTCGACAGCGCCACACGACCTTCTCCTTCCGCTTGAAGACCCTGCCGCCTTCCAGGTTGGCCGCGAGATCCCGGTACCGCTTTTCGTGCTGCCTCTCCGCCACGCAGATGGCCTCAAAGGCCGCTGCCACTTCCTCGAATCCCTCTTCTCTGGCTACCCGGGCGAAACCGGGATACATCTCCGTATGCTCGTATCTTTCTCCGGCAGCGGCTGCCAACAGGTTTTGCTGTGTCGTTCCGATCTTTCCGGCCGGGAAACTCCACTGAATCTCCACCTCGCCACCCTGGAGAAACTTGAAATACCTCTTGGCATGCTCTTTTTCCTGGTTGGCCGTCTCTTCAAAGATAGAGGCGATCTGCTCGAGCCCTTCTTTCTTTGCCTGGCTGGCAAAGTAAGTATACCGATTGCGGGCTTGAGATTCTCCGGCAAAGGCCGTTAGCAGGTTCTTTTCAGTCCTTGATCCACCCAGTTCCATCGATTCTCTCCTCTCTGTCTGCTTTCTGGTTTGTCGTTGTCATCGACGTGGTGTCTTGAGCCTGTCAGCCACCAGACTTCCAGACACTAGACCTTTATTCTAATGGTTTGGCCCGACTCTTTTCAAGCGGAGCTCATTTTCTCCCATGGGGACAGACGTACAGGCAGAGGCCACTGATGGCAAATTCTGTGGTCTTTTTCATCTCGGCAAAGTATCTGTCACACTTGTGCGCCGCAAAGCGGACATCCCGCGGCTCTTCATCACGGAAAGGCCGGCCGGTGAAGGCTCTTGTGGGGCATACCTCGACGCAGGCCTCACAGGTGCCGCAACTTTCTTCCATGGGTTGGCCGGTCAACTCGAATGGGGCGTCCGTAAGCACCGTGGCCCAACGGACCCTCGGTCCGACCTCAGGCGTGACCAGCATGCAGCTCTTGACGATCCATCCCAACCCGGCCAGGTGGGCCCCCATTTTATGAGAGAAGGTCCCGCATAGCCGGTCGTCGTCCACTGTTTGCGATGCCGGAACAGGTAGCGCCCTGTAACCGTCACGTTGCAGCACGTTGCTTAACCGCGAGGCAATGTGGTCGAGGCGCTGGTTCACCACGTCGTAGCAGTGGCACCTGTAGCTCATGGCCACGGCACAATCAGCCCGCTGCGGGAGCTGATCCACGATGGAGTGAAGCAGAGCGATGCCGACCGAGACTGCCCGGGGAAATCCAGCGACCACGGGTCCCCCCTGAGCCAGGATAGCCTTACGGGCCGGTGAAAGATCTGCCACACCAAAGAAATCCGCGCCCATTGTCTCGGCCAGTTCCCTCACTTTCCCATAGATTCCCATCTCCACCACCCTCTCTTTTTTGGGTACAATATCTCATCCCCACCGCCACAGGGCAACCCGGAAGAGAGTCAGGAAGGAAATCACAAGGATGGACGTCCTGGCAGGCAGCTCATTCCACCCATGCCGTTGGCTCAAGGGTTTGAGAGGCCCCCTGAGAGGACTCCAGGGTCAGGAGATAGTCCCCTCTGAACCTCTTGCCCCTGGCAAACCAGGGCTGTTCGGAAACAACGATCCGGTACTGGCCTGTGGCCGGCAGAATCGCCGCTATTCTATTCGGCAAGGCGCTGCGGTCTATTTCAAAGAGAAAAACCCGGTGTATCTTGTCCAGCAGAACCAGGGTGGCACGGCGGCCCGTGTCAGACCCTGAGGGATCCCTCTCCAGAGTGATGGAGACCCGCTCCCCTTTGGTTCCCTCAAATCCAAAGATGTCCTGGTCAAGCAGAGACGGCTTGGGGTCGTCACCCAGGGTAGAGGCGAGAGTCATCTCATAGTCACAGACATCACCTACCCCATCGCCGTCCCGGTCTTCCTGATCCGGGTTGGCCGTGTCCGGGCAGTTGTCCTGGTCGTCAGGAACACCGTCCCCATCCAGGTCGGCCGGCTCCTCCTCTTCCACCGTCACAGCCACATGATCGCGGTCAAAAGAGTCGCCGTCGCTCACCCTGAGTGCGATCACATAGGTTCCGGATGCATCCGGGATGAATGATGCCATGGTCGTTTCGGCACCATCGATCTCCTCTTGGGTGAGTCCACTTCCGGTCGGCAGGCTCACAAAGTGCCAGCTATGGTTGAGGACTTCCGGGCCCTCATCAGGGTCGAAGCTTGCCGAGCCATCGAGAAAGGCTGTCTCCCCCAGGTAGATAGATAAGCTGGACCCCATTGTCAAGATCATTTTTTGGAGCCGTTAAGGTGTATGTGTCAAGGGGAACTGAATTGGAGTTTCCGGAGTTTTATTTCCCTTGTTTCTCACCAGAAGCTGAAGCAGAGCTGGAAATCGCGGGTTTTGTCAATTTTGAGATTGAGGCCTCTTTTGTCAGGGAAAAGCAGGTTATAGAGTCCATCGGCTATGGCGTAGTTAAAGAACGACGGGACGCCGAAGAATCTCTTAGAGACCAAGAAGATTCACTCCACCAGGATCTTGAGCTTGAGGTTCTGGCCGAGATAGACAGCGGCAAAATAACTCACCGCAAGCACCAGGACAACGAGGTTTCTGATCGCCGTATAGCTTCGGACCCCAAGGTCCTGAGGTAATATCAAAAAGTGTGTAAAAAGGGAATCAGGCGGTGTATCCTTCTGAGGTTTTGGGAAAAATCTTAGCAGAAGGAGGAGAACACCGCCATGAGGGAAGAATACAGGAC
>JAFDHF010000019.1 GCA_019308905.1 Deltaproteobacteria bacterium | reverse complement strand
CAAGACGGGAGAATTTCCAACATCAGGATCGCCAGGACCCTCGGGGTCTCGGAGGCGACCGTGAGAAACCGCCTCCAGAAGCTGCTGGAGGAAAAAGTAGTTCAAATCGTCGCGGTCTGCGATCCTTTCAAGATCGGTTTCGGCATCGTGGGAAGCATCAGCATCAACATCGACCCAAAGAAGGTGAACACGGTTCTCAACGAACTCAACAAACTCCAAGAGGTCTGGTACATAGCCCTCACCACGGGCAGTACGGATGTCGACATCGACTTCAACGTCAGGTCTCTCGATGACCTCCGCGTTCTACTTTACGACAAAATAACCAGGATAGACGGCATACTCCGTACAGAGACCTCTGTAATCATGGAATTCGTCAAGAGGAGATACGACTGGGGGACCGCCCTCACCACGAAATAGCCTCTTATTCCGCGGCACGGCAGCAAACGGATAGGGGGATTCTCTTGGGACAGAGGGAGAAACGATCACAAAGCCGCCTACTTCCGGGAACTCTCGCAAGAAGAGGGGAAAGGTCGTGTTCGTGATTAGTGTTCGTGATTCGTGACTCGTGTTCGTGAGTCGTGATTCGTGTTCGTGAGTCGTGAGTCGTGTTACCGGGGAAGGGGCAGGAACCGCCCGCCCGCCGACCTCGGTAGGGTCACCGCCCTGATCTCAGGAGCGAGGGGGCATGGGTGTTCTCCTGCCAAAACAGAAAAAATCGCGAAGTCATATACTTGCAAGAATCCTCGGCCGAAAACTCAGGAAACTTCACGGAATTTTCTATTGAAAAAGGACCCTGTTCTCTAATAGAATACGAGGAATCTTTTGTTTGCGGTCTCCCCTCTGGGAACCTCTCTTTCAGTACGCTTTGCTTCTGCAAGAAACCGATTCCGAGTCTGGAGCCATCCCCTTGAGAAAGGCTGTCCCTGCCGACATCCGAGAGTTCAGCAAGAGAGTCGAACGAGGCCGGATCCTCACCGGTAAATCCGACCGGGCCATATACAGCCACGACCTGGGAGAGATCCCACCCAGGCTGATGAATCTCTTGTTCGGTTCCCTGCCGGCCTGTGTGATTCAGCCAGCCACCGAAGAAGAGGCCGCCGAGGCCATAAGATACGCAAGGACCCGAGGAATTGCCGTGATCACTCGCACGACAGCCTCTTCGGGATTCGGAAACGTCATTCCGACAAAAGGGGAGGTTGTCATCGACGTCGGTGCCCTCAAGGAGATCCTAGACCTCGACAGGTCTGCCCCATCGATCACCGTCCAGGCAGGAGCGAGATGGGCAGATGTGGAAACCTTTTTGAACTCCGAGGGGCTCGCCTTCTCGACCTATCCAAGCAGCTACTATTCCTCTGTGGGAGGCTGGATCGCCACAGGCGGGCTGGGGATCAACAGCCTCGGTTTCGGCCATCTCAAGAGACACGTCCTCGCCATGCGCGTGGTTTTCCCCACGGGAGAGGTAAGAGAGCTTCTGCCCTCTGATCACTGGTTCGATCGCTTTTTCGGCACAGAGGGGCAGTTCGGCTTGATTACCCGGGTCTGTCTCAAGGTGAGACAGCGACCGGAGGGGATCTTTCCGGCCCTCCTCTCCTTCGACGGAGAAGTCGAGGCATTCCGGTGGATGGGATCCCTGACGGGAACGGATAAGGCATGCAACCACGCAAAACTGATGGATCCCCTCATTGCCGCGGAGATCAATCGCTTCTATGGTGAACCCCTGTTGGAGCCCAGGTACTCGGTGCTGGCCGTTTTCGAAAAATCCGGTGACCGGGAGAAGCTCACGCCAGGGCCGGGCAGAAAGGAGCCCGATCACCTCGCCCGTTTCCTATGGCACGAGCGGCTCTTCCCCCTCCGCCTCAGCCGGGTGGGATCGGCTCTCCTGGCGAGCGAAACCCTCCTGCAAGAAAGGGCGGCTGTCCCATACCTGGCAAGGGCTCGCCTGCTGGCACGGCGGTTGGGGTTCGATCTTCTCGTTGAGGCCCACGCAGTCGGCCCCCGGCTTCTCTTGATGATGCCGCACTTTTTCTGCGAGCCGACGAGGCCGCTCCGCTACTCTCTGGCCCTTGTCTTCACCTCCCTGCTCACGCAGATGGCCGTGGACTCGGGCGGGATTCCTTACGGCCTCGGCCTGTGGAACAGCCCATTTATCGGGCGTAGATTCGATGCTTTATCCCTGAAGGCTCTGAAGGAGTGGAAGGCCCGCGTGGACCCGAACCATCGTTTCAACCCCTCGAGGTTCTTCGGGTTCGGGACACGCTTTGTCGACCTTCCACCGTGGTTCTTCCGCGCCCTGATGAGAACCCTCGTCTTTACCTCTCCCCTCTGGTCCGGGCCAGCCGGCCTCCTCTGCTCGGGCGGACCGGCCAGGGTCAGGACCTTCACTCCCATGGAAAAGGCCGCCCTCTTGTGCAGCCGTTGCGGGAGCTGTCTGTCTGCCTGCCCTGCCTACCTGGTCACCGGGGATGAAGCTCTCACCGCCAGATCCAAGCTCGGACTGATTCGAAGGATGTTGAATGGGGAACCCTCCTGCCCTGAGGAACTCCAGAAGGTATTCCTCTGCCTCCACTGCCGCGGCTGCGAACGGGTCTGCCAGAGCAGGCTCGGCCTCGTAGAAGCCTGGAAGGAACTGGAGGAGAGGGTAGCCCGCACCTATGGGACCCCGCAAGACAGAGTCGCGAGGTTCATGAAAGAGATCGATGGAAGTGACGAGTATGAACGGATGGTCGACCGCTGGTAGGACTCGACCGGTACGATACAGCATCGAGACGAGTTGTGCCCTCCCGAGGTATACCCCTGTCGGCCGCTTCAGAGTTCTCAGACACGAAAAGACCTGCATCAACTGCGGCCGTTGCATCAAGGAGTGCATCTACGACGTCCACAGGCGAAAACCCGAGGATCCCAGGCTCATGGACGAACCCCTCTCCCACCTCTGCAAGAACTGCTTCCGCTGCATCCAGCAGTGCCCGACCCGGTCCCTTTCGAAGATACTCAACCCCGAATACCTTCGGCTCGGCGATGAATACTGGACACCGGAGATCATTACCTCCACCTGGCTTCAGGCTGAGACGGGAAGGATCCCCGTCTTCGGAGCGGGTTACAGAGGCCCCTTCTCGGGGCCTGGATTCGATTCCATGTGGACGGACATGTCCGAAATAGTCAGGCCCACCCGGGACGGCATACACGGGCGGGAGTATATCCACACGGGAATCGACCTGGGCAGGAAGCCCGACCATCTGGAGTTCGACGGAGCGGGGAATCTCGCCGGTCTGCCGGCGAGGGTGGTTCACCTGCCCATCCCCGTCCTCTTCGGCGCCTTTCCCGTGGATCTTTACGGAACGAAGGTTGCGGAGGCAGTATGTCTGGCCGCCCGGAGCCTGGGTACCTTCTTCGCTTTCGATCCGGGCAACTGGCCGTCCCTCCTGAACCGATACAGCTCCTCGGGCGTACCCAGAATAGGGGACGACTTGGAGAAGGCTAGGGCGTCGATCCAGGGGGCGGCCATGGTGGAGATCCCCTTTTCCAAAGACTGGGGCAAGAAGCTGGAACAAATCAGGAAAATCAACCCAGATGCACTCGTCTCTGTGGCCCTCCCCTTCACGCCGGATGCAGACACGGCGGTGGAGGCCCTTGCAGCGGGGTCGGCCGATGTGATCCACCTCATGGCGGACCGTCACGGGCGGGCCCCTCTGCTCCCCGGAAGTCCTTTCCTCAAGGATGCCCTCCAGTGGATCCATCTCCACCTTGTTGAAAAGCGGATCCGCGACGAGGTGACCCTGCTTGCCAGCGGTGGAATCGCTGCAGCCGAACACGTTCCCAAGGCGATCATCTCGGGGGCCGACGGCGTCGTCATCACATACCCCCTCTTGATCGGGCTGGAGTGTCTTGCATGCCGGGAGTGCAGCCTACCTGATACCTGTCCCCGGGAGATCCGGCACATCGACCCGGACTGGGGGGCGACCCGCATGATCAATCTCATGGCAGCATGGCAAAACCAGCTTCTGGAGGTTCTCGGAGCCATGGGGCTCCGAGAGGTCAGGCGTCTGAGGGGCGAAACGGGCAGGGCCCTCTACTTCGATCAACTCGAAAGGGAGGTCTTTCAGGAGGAATTCCGGTGAAGCAGGTGGAGAAAAGGATCGTGAGAGCACCCTCCCGGTTCCGGAACGCACTGCCCCGTTATGCCGTGGAACGGACCGTGCGGTGTATCAGGTGCGGCACGTGTGTTGAGCTCTGTCCTCTCGGTGTCCACGAAATCAGGCCCGGCCAGAACCTCGTCACTTCTCCCAATGTCGAGCGGTGCATCGGGATCTCATGCAGGGAGAACGACTTCTTCTGTGTTGCCCACTGCCCCATGGAGGCTCTTTCGATCTCTGAGAATCCTCTCTTGCAGACACTTGGAGACCGGAGGTGGACGCCCGAACTCATCCTTTCGACATGGGAACTGGCGGAAACCGGGTTTCCTCCAGCCAACGGAAAGGCCGTCGAAGGGGGGGATTCGGGGGGCGGTTTTGACAAGCTCCGCTTCAGGTGGAAAAGGGAGGCGCCCCGTCTCGAGTCCTTGCTGGAAGCCCGGATCAATCTCTCGGTCCGGCTCAACCGCCGAGATCGTGGACCGGAAAGATCCATAGGCCTACCTCTTTACGGGGGCGGCATGTCCTTTGGTTCGATCAGTCTTCCCACCATGATAGGCAAAGCAGGGGCGGCTCGCAACATGGGGACCCTTACCTGCACTGGAGAAGGGGGATACCCGGACGAACTCGTCCCCTATGCACCATGGGTCATCACGCAGGTCGCCACAGGGCTGTTCGGAGTGCGGGAGGAAACCATCAAGCTGGCTCCTGTGGTGGAGTTCAAGTACGCCCAGGGGGCAAAGCCGGGCCTCGGAGGCCACCTGCTGGGCGACAAGGTCACCCCGGCAGTGGCGGCACTCAGGGAGACAGTGCCGGGCCACAGCCTCTTCTCCCCCTTCCCGTTTCACAGTGTCTATTCCGTGGAGGACCATAGAAAGCACCTCGACTGGGTTCTGGAGATCAACCCCGATGCATTGGTTTCGGTCAAGGTGTCGACTCCCACCGATGTGGATATGGTGGCCGTGGGGAGCTACTATGCAGGGGCTCACATAGTCCATCTGGACGGGGGATACGGGGGAACGGGTGCGGCCCCCGAGATCGCCAAGAAGAACATCGCCATGCCTATCGAGTACGCCATTCCAAAGGTACACCGGTTTCTTGAGCAGGAGGGGATCAGAGACGAAGTAACCCTCATGGCCGGTGGCGGCATCCGCACAGCCTACGACGCGGCCAAGGCCATCGCCCTGGGAGCCGACGGAGTCGTCATCGGCACGGCCGAACTGGTAGCCCTCGAATGTTGCCGGTGCGGAAACTGCGAGAGCGGCCGCGGATGCCCAAGGGGTATAGCTACTACCGACGAGGAGATGTCCTGCCTCATGGATCCTGAATGGGCGATCCAGCGAATCACCAATCTCTACCACGGGTGGAAGATCCAGCTCATGGAGATCCTGTGGCGGCTCGACCTGGACTCCGTGGAGGAGCTCAGGGGAAGGAGAGATCTTCTGTTCCATGAAGACTACCAAGGGACAAGATGAGCCGGGGGCGGCTCTGACAAGGGGCGGGCCTCTGCGCCATTCCAAGGCCTCGGGCGAAGGGGGGTGCGGCGTTGTCGGGTATGCCTCGACCGTTCCCTTCGGCGGTCGCCATATCCTCCCTCCCTGCATGCAGATGCACAACCGTGGAAATGGAAAGGGGGGAGGCGTTGCCGCTGTCGGGCTCTGCCCGGAGGACTTCTCTGTGTCCCACCGGGAACTGGAAGAGGACTACCTCATCCAGATCGCCCTCCTCGATCCCTCCTGCCGGCCGGATATTGAGGGGAAGTACATATATCCCCACTTTCGAGTTGACCAGGCAGCACGCGTTCCCACCGAAAAGGACTACAGGGATATCCCGGGGTTGGAAGTCAGCCCCCCGGAGGTATGGCGCTATTTCTGCAGAGTCAAGGAGAACAGGCTGGGTTCTTTCATGATATCCCTGGGTTGGGGAGACGAAAGGGCAGCCCAAGCGGAGGACGAATTCGTCTTCCGAAACTCCCTTCGCATCAACGAGGAGTTTTACAGCTCCCTCGGGGAGAAGAGGGCTTTTGTTCTCTCCCACGGCCGGAACATGTTTATTCTCAAGGCCGTGGGATATGCCGAACACGTGATTCTCTACTACCGACTCGGAGACGTGAAGGCCCGCGTCTGGATCGGACACCAGCGCTATCCTACAAAGGGGAGGGTCTGGCATCCCGGGGGAGCCCATCCATTCGCGGGGATGAACGAGGCTCTCGTCCACAACGGGGATTTCGCCAACTATCACTCCCTCACCGAGTACCTGAAGCAGAGGGGACGGGTGCCCCAGTTCCTAACCGACACGGAGGCGGCGGTCCTGGTCTTCGATCTTCTGAACCGGACCTACGCCTACCCCCTGGAGTATGTCATCGAGGCTCTCGCCCCCACGACGGAACTCGACTTCGAACTCCTCCCCGAGGAAAAGAAGCCCGTATACAGGGCGATTCAGCAGGCTCACATCCACGGTTCCCCGGACGGGCCCTGGTTCTTCATCATCGCCCGTAGTATTCCGAGCCAAAGGAAAGAACAGCTAATCGGCATAACCGATACGGCCATGCTCAGGCCCCAGGTTTTCGCCCTCCACGAGGGAGACGTATCCGTGGGACTCATAGCTTCGGAGAAACAGGCCATCGACGCCACCCTGGAGAGTCTCTCCCGGGAAGACGAGAGGATCTGCCCGGTGGCTGACCTGTACTGGAACGCCCGGGGAGGGAGCCGGACCGACGGGGGCGCCTTTGTTTTCAGTCTCCTTCAGGAGGACGGCGCGAGGCGGCTCGTCTGCACCAACAAGTTCGGCGAGGTGGTCTTGCCGCCTACCCCTGGTAAAATGGCGGCTACGCCGCTCCTCCCCAACCTGGTCTCCCTGGAAGTGGGTGAGGCACTCTTCGAAATGGAAGAAGAGACGCTCTACCACAGGCTTTCCGAATCGGTCAGCAGCGGTCGAACCGATGCCAGGGAGATCTTTGATCTCCTCGCCCGGAGTGGAGAGGAGGGTGACGGAGTGACGAGGAGGCGGATCATTGCCGTCCTGACGTTGTTCAATGACCGATGCCCTCCGGCGACTCGGTACCGGAGGAGAGAGATGCTCAACTGGTGCCGTCTGGCTCTGGACCGGGTTTTTGACTCCCTTCCCATGGTCAACGGCAAGCAAGATTCCCTCCTCAGGGTGGACTGGCTCCACCGGCTGGAGCTTGTTCCTCCCACGGGGGAACAATGGTTGGTTATAGATGCACAGGGGTTTCCGGTCGACGGCCGGGATTGCCTGGCCCGGTTCCTCGTGGAGGCCTTTGAAATGGGATGGAGGCGCTTGGTCTGTTACAGGCTGAGGGGTCACCGGTTTGTCGGCTCCGGGCTGGGCCCTGGTACCGGGGGGGTCCGTCTCCATGTCTACGGCAGCTCAGGGGACTATCTGGGCTCGGCCATGGACGGAGCCGAACTGGTGGTCCATGAAAGCTGCCAGGATCAGGTGGGGCAGATCCTCAAATCGGGGAAGCTCGTCATCCACGGGGATGTCGGGCAGACCTTTCTGTACGGGGCCAAGGGAGGATCCGTCTACGTCAGGGGCCACGCCGCGGGCCGCCCCCTGATCAATGCCGTGGGTGCCCCCAGGGTGGTTATCAATGGGACATGCCTCGACTATCTGGCAGAGTCCTTCATGGCGGGTGACCCCCTTTCAGGAGGCGGTTTTGCCATCATCAACGGCCTCCAATTCGCGAAAGAGGGTTGCCTGAAGGAGCTGGATAGGCCCTACCCCGGGGGAAACCTCTTTTCCCTGGCAAGCGGCGGGGCCATATACATCCGGGATCCCAGGGGCACGGTCTCGCCCCATCAGCTCAATGGTGGGGAATTCTCGGAGTTTCTCGACCAGGACTGGCTCCTCATCAGGCCTTACCTCGAAGAGAACCAGCGCCTTTTCGGGATCGAGATCGAAAGGGACCTCCTCAGGGTCGACGGAGAAGACCGCCAGCCCGGGGAGGTTTACAGGAAGGTCGCGCCGGCCAGGCTCACGGTCTTATCCCCAGACCTCGACCGGGGTTCCGAATGAGCGGGACGGATCTGTTCAGAGTCATCGGTTCCACAGAAGACCGAAAGGGCGTCAGATTCAGGGTGCGCGTGCAACCCAGGGCAAGGAGGAACGCAATCCTCGGTACCCACGGAGGTGCCCTCAGGGTTTCCATCACCGATCCGCCCGTGGGCGGCGCGGCCAACCGCGGCCTGAAACGGTTTCTCGCAAGGGCTCTGGAAATACCGGCTTCCAGGGTGGAGATCCTTTCAGGACAGACCTCCAGGGAGAAGACGATCAGGATAACCGGCATGGGAAAAGGCGAGCTTGTCGGGCTCCTCTCCAGGCAGGAGAGAGGAGAGGAAGCATGAGGGTTGCCCGAGAGTCAGGGCCAGGTTCTCCTCTATTGACTTTTTGCCCTCCATCTGGCAATAATAATGTCGGAAGTGGACAGGTCCTGGTGGGCCTCCTGGACTTCAAATCCAGTGGTCCTGTGGAGAGCGGGACGGTGGGTTCGATTCCCATGCACTTCCGCCATCATCTCCTTCCCGTGGCTGAATGAGGGTTGCCGGATGGGTAGCAGCCATGAAGGGCGGGAGATCTTGAGAAGAGGGAACGGTTTTCTGCTCTCTCTTGAAGGTGGAGGGGTAATGTTCGGAATAGGGATGCCTGAACTGCTGATCATCTTGGTGATCATCCTCATCATTTTTGGGGCGGGAAAACTCCCCGAGATCGGAGCCGGCATTGGCAAGGGAATCAAGAATTTCAAGAAAGCCTCCAAAGAACCTGACTCCATCGATGTCACTCCAAAAAAGAACGAGGAGGTGGGAGAGGAGAAGGAAAACTGATCTTCTCTCCCCCTGAATGCCAGAGATCCGACTGGATCGAATCCTTGCCAGAATCAATGGTCTCGATACGTGTTACCTGCGGACCGGAGCTGTGAAGAATATCGCCTGGATCGGCATCGGTTCCAATGTCGGCGATAAGGTCGGCAATTGTCAGGCCGCCATCGATCGGCTTAATAGCTGCAGAGAAAACCGGGTCCTCCGGTGCTCCTCTCTTTACAGGACTGAACCTGTCGGGTACTTGAACCAGGACTGGTTCATCAACTGCGTGGTCAGACTCGAGACGGCCCTGGGCCCGGAGGAGTTTCTCTCACGTCTCAAGAACCTGGAGAAGGCACTGGGCAGGAAAAAGACCTTCACGTGGGGGCCTCGCGTCATCGATCTCGACATTCTCCTTTTCAACAGAGAGAAGCTGAGTACCCAAGACCTCCAGATACCTCATCCCCGCCTTCACGAGAGGGCTTTTGTCCTGGTGCCTCTCTGTGAAATCGATCCGGAAGCCGTTCATCCCGGGTTGAAAAAGACAGCCAGCCGGCTCCTGGCGGACCTGGGAAAGGTGGAAGGAGTGGAGAAGATCTGATTCCATGAGAATTCTCGTTCTGCTGGCTCTCATCTTGATCCTCTATTACCTGCTCAGAGGGCTTTTCCGCCCGCGCACAGGAGCAGGGGATAGGGTGAGAAGGTATGGGGGCATGGAATCCACAGGGAAAAACGAACTGGTAAAGGATCCTTACTGCCAGACATACATTCCCAAGGATACCGCCCTGCGGGCAAGGATAGGGGGTGAGGATCTCTTTTTCTGCAGCGAGACGTGCATGAACAGTTATCTCGAGGAGAGAGAAGAGCAGGGTGCGGCCAAAAAATGAGCGGTCGCGTTTTTTTTCTTGAAAGGACAGGAAATTTTTCATATTATCACATGAAGTCGGTACAGATTGTGGAAGGAGGTGATGGGGGAACAAACCAGTCTAAATTCCATCTGAAGCGACCTTTCCCAGATCGAACCCCGCCAGAGAGCTTGCTGGGGATTGGTCAACATATCTTAATTCTAATTAATGCCCGGAAGGGTGAGAGAGGGACAGGTAATAGGCTAGGGAAGAGACTCTAAGGTTCAAACGAAAGGGGTGAGACTATGACGAAAAGAATCGGAATCTGGGTTTTGGTTTTGGGAATGTCTCTTGCACTCTTCATAGGCTGTGCAGGGCTAAAGTACAAGAAAATGGTCCCAGACTATGAAGCCAGGATCCAGAGACTCAAGGATCTGGGGGGTGAGGAGAAGGCTCCGTATGAAACCACCAAGGCCGAGAACTGGCTGAAGGCCATGAAGTACGAAGCCGACGAACATGACGCCAAAGGTGCCAAGATGGCCAAGGACAAGCTCGATCACTATCTCGAGCAGGGAATGTCTAAGATTCCATAATTCCAAGGGAGGTGAAATCATGGTGCATAAGTACGGGAGGTGGATTTTTCTAGTGACGATATGCTTGGGCCTGGCCATGGCGGGTTGTGCTCCAAAGAAAAAGGCGGGGATCCCCATCGGATTGCAGGCCCAGTATGACGAAGCAAAGAGTCTCTTTCAGCAGGCAACGGAGGTGGGGGCCCGAGAGTGTGCACCTGTGGAGTACGCGGAGGCTCAGGTCTACCTGGAGCGGACCGCCCACGAGTGGGAAGAGCAGGACTACGCCGATGCGGCAAAGTGGATCGCGGTGATCAAGCAGAAATCCATGGAAGCCATCGAAAAGTGCAGGCCAAAGGAGGTCCCTCCGCCAAAGGAGGAGGTCGCTCCGGCAAAACCCGCTCCGCCCCCTGAGAAGCCCAAGGAGGCTGCCAGACCGAGCTTTGCCTTTGCCCCTGTCTACTTTGACGTTGGGAAGGCGGATATCCGTTCAGACGCCATCGTAGTGCTCGATCGAATCGGCATGATCCTCCAGCAGAACCCATGGCTCAAGATCGAAGTGGCCGGCCACTCAGACTCGGGTGGAAGCGAGGAGGCCAACATGGAGCTCTCTCTCAAGCGGGCCAAGAGCGTTGCCACCTACCTCATGGACCACTTCGGCATCTCTCCTCATCGGCTGAAGGTGTTGGGCTACGGAGAGTCGAGGCCGGTTGCCGACAACTCCACCAGAGAGGGCCGCCGTATGAACCGGCGAGTCGAGTTCAGGGCCATCGAGGAATAAGGCTGGGCCTCAAGGTTCCCCTTGTTTTAGAAGAGACTCCGAATCTCTCAGGGTTCGGGGTCTCTTTTTTTGGGAATCGCCTTGTCCGGTTGCGGATCTCCTGAAGGAGGAAGCTGGCAGCGGCTCCCAGGAGGGAAACTCCCCTCAGACCTTACTGGTCCCCCCGAGGAGAACCCGAGTGTAGTTGGCCCGTTCAAAGGATGCCGGGTCAGGAGACCTGAGAAGGTTCATGCTCCCCCGCATCTGTTCCACCGATTCGTAGCCGTGTTTTTCCATCCAGGAGGCCATCTCGTCCCTGACCTTCCCCAGATACTCAGGACCGTTTTCGAGCAGAGCCGACACCATCTGTACCCCGTCGGCTCCGGCCATGACGGCTTTCACCGCGTCCACGGCGGTGTGAACCCCCCCGGTCACACCCAGGCAGAGCCCCACCCGGCCCGAGAGAATGGCGAGCCAGCGCAGTCGCAGGAGGAGCTCAGAGGAGTCTGATAGACGCAGCCTGGGCACGACCTCGAGCTCCTCCACATCGATATCGGGCTGGTAGAAACGGTTGAAGATGACCAGCCCGTCGGCCCCGACCGCTTCGAGGCGCCTGGCAAAATTCGGAAGGGAGGAGAAGAAGGGTGAAACCTTCACTGCCACCGGAATCTTAACGGCAGCCTTCACAACCCGGGCGGCCTCGATCACACGATCCTCCAAGACCTCTCCCCTCTGTTCGGGGTCCGTGGAAAGGAAATAGGCGTTGAGTTCCAGCCCGTCGGCTCCGGCCTCCTCACACCTGCCCGCGTATTCCGCCCACACATTGGCTGAAACCCCGTTGAGAGAGGCGATTACGGGGACGCTCACCGTCTCCTTGATCTTCCGGATCCGCTCCAGATACTGGTCAGGCCCGGTGACAGGGTATTCCCGCCTGTTGGGATAGTAGGTGAGGGCCTCGGCAAACGATTCTTCAGGGATCTCCACATCCTGGACTTCCCGCAGCTCCTCGGCCAGGATCTGTTCCTCAAAGAGGGAGTGAAGGATGACCACCGGGGTTCCCGAATCCTCGAGACGCCGCACCGTATCGAGATCCTCTACCATGGGAGAGGCCCCCGGCATCAGGGGGTGCGGCAGCTTCATTCCGAGATAGGTGGTAGAGAGATCCATGCTTTTCTCCTCATCGATCCGGGGTCTCATCAGGGCCCGGACCGGCAAGCTTGAGGCGGCTGAGCTGCTCGTAGAGGGCGTAATGATGCCTTACCTCCTCCTGGGCCTTGGAGGCAAGGGTCCTTGCCCGGTCGGGGTCGAGTTTCTGGAGCATTCGATAGCGGGTCTCGTTGTAAATGTAGTCGGTCAGAGGCACCTTCGGAGACCCCGAGTCGAGCTGAAGAGGGTTCAGACCCTGAGCCTTGCGGCGAGGATCGAACCTGTACAGGGGCCAGTAACCGGAATCCACGGCGAGTTTCTGCTGTCTCCCCCCGTAGGCCAGGTCGTAACCGTGGGCAATGCAGTGGGAATATGCAATGATCAGCGAGGTTCCAGGGTAAGACTCGGCCTCGATGAAGGCCTTCAAGGTCTGCTGGTCTCTCGCCCCAAAGGCAACCCTTGCCACATAGACGCTTCCATAGGTCGCGGCCATGAGCCCCAGGTCCTTCTTTGGAATCGCTTTTCCCGCCGAGGCGAACTTGGCGGCCGCACCCATGGGCGTGGCCTTGGACTGTTGCCCCCCTGTGTTGGAGTAGACCTCTGTATCGAGGACCAGTATGTTGACGTCACGACCCAGGGCCAGGACGTGGTCGAGCCCCCCGTAGCCGATATCGTAAGCCCAGCCGTCCCCGCCGAGGATCCAGACGCTCTTCTTGACGAGGTAGTCGGCCAGGGTCTCGAGCCATCTTGCCTGGGGCGCATCGATCCGGGCAAGCGCCTTTCTCAAGGCCGCAACCCGCTCTCGCTGTGCCCGGATGCCGGCCTCGGTCGACTGGTCGGCCTTCAGGATTCCCGTAACCAGGTCGTCGCCCACCTGGGAGGCCAATCCCTGGAGGAGTTCCCTGGCCTGCTGGATGTGCATGTCGAGGGCCAGGCGCATGCCCAAACCGAACTCGGCCACGTCTTCGAAAAGGGAATTGTTCCACGTGGGACCCCGGCCCTCCGCGTCGGTCGTATACGGGGTTGTGGGGAGGTTTCCACCATAGATCGACGAACATCCGGTGGCATTTCCAATGAGGGCCCGGTCCCCGAAGAGCTGGGTCAGGAGCTTGACATAGGGGGTTTCACCACAGCCCGGGCAGCAGCCCGAAAACTCGAACAGGGGCCGCAGAAGCTGCGAGTTTTTGACATCCATCTTCAACTGCGTCCGATCAGGCTCTGGCAGTCCGAGGAAAAACTCCCAGTTGACCCTCTCCTGGTCTCTCAGGGGAAGCTGAGGCTCCATGTTGATCGCCTTGTGCTTCGGGTTTGTCTTGTCCTTGGCCGGACAGGTCATTACACAGAGCCGGCACCCCGTGCAGTCCTCGGGAGCCACCTGAACGGTAAACCTCTTTCCCTTGAATTCCTTGCCCTTCGCCTCGACCGATTTGAAGGTCGGAGGAGCGTCCTTCAGATGCTCGGGATCGTACACCTTGATACGGATGCTGGCATGGGGACAGACAAAGGCGCATTTGCCGCACTGAATGCAGATCTCGCTGTCCCAGACAGGAATCTCCAGGGCCGTGTTCCGCTTCTCCCACTGGGAGGTACCCGTAGGCCAGGTGCCGTCCACGGGCATGGCACTCACGGGCAGTTGGTCGCCCTTACCCTCGATCATGACAGCCTCCACCCGCTTCACGAAGTCAGGGGCCTTTTCCGAAACTATGGGCGGGCGAGTGCGGGCGGCCGTAACCCGGCCCGGTACCTTGACCTCATGGAGGTTGGCCAGGGTGGCGTCCACAGCCTCGAAGTTCTTCCGCACCACCTCATCTCCCTTCTTGCCGTAAGTCTTCTGGATGGCCTCCTTGATCTTGGCAATGGCCTCTTCCCTCGGCAGAACCCCCGAGATGGCAAAAAAACAGGTCTGCATGATGGTGTTGATCCGCACCCCCATGCCGGTCTTTCTGGCCACATCATAGGCGTTGATCACGTATGCCCTGAGATCCTTCTCTATGATCTGCTCCTGCACCTCCCGGGGAAGATGGTCCCACACCTCATCCGGCCCGTAAGGTGCATTGAGAAGAAATACGGCCCTGGGAGCGGCGTAGTCGAGCATATCGAACTTGTCGAGAAAGACGAACTGGTGACAGGCGACAAAGCTCGCCTTCTTGATGAGATAGCTCGACCGGATGGGACGCGGGCCAAAGCGCAGATGGGAAATAGTGATTCCTCCGGACTTCTTTGAGTCGTAAACAAAATAACCCTGGGCATAGTTCGGAGTGTCTTCACCGATGATCTTGATCGAGTTCTTGTTCGCCCCAACCGTGCCATCGGCTCCCAGCCCGAAGAAGACGGCCCGTACCACGTCGTCGGGCTCGATGTCGAAGTCCGGGTCAAAGTCGAGAGAAGTATGGGTTACATCGTCGTTGATCCCGACGGTGAAGTGGTTCTTGGGCCTCTCCTTTTCGAGCTCTTCGAAGACCCCCCTCACCATGGTAGGGGTGAAATCCTTGGAAGACAGGCCGTACCTCCCGCCGATCACCTTGGGATCCTCGGCCATGGGCGAGATACCCTGATTCCTGGCCTCCCACAGGGCACTCACCACGTCCAGATAGAGAGGCTCGCCGACGGCTCCCGGCTCCTTTGTCCGGTCCAGCACGGCCAAGGCCTTTACGGTAGGGGGCAGGGCGGCGATAAAATCCTTGACCGAAAAAGGCCTGTAGAGACGGACCTTCACAAGACCCACCTGATCACCCCTGGCAACCATCCAATCCACCATCTCGTGAGCCACCTCGGCTCCCGACCCCATGGCGACGATCACCTCTTCGGCCTCGGGATGGCCCACGTAGTCGAAAAGCCGATACTCCCGGCCCGTGAGACGGGCAAACCTGTCCATCGTCTCCTGGACGATTCCGGGACAGGCCATATAGAAGAGGTTGCAGGCCTCCCGCGCCTGGAAGAAGGCGTCGGGATTCTGAGAGGTGCCCCGGATAATGGGATGGTCAGGGCTGAGAGCGCGCTCCCTGTGGGCCTTGACCAGATCGTCGTCGATCATCTGGCGGAGGTCGTCATCGCCTAGTTCTTCTATCTTGGCCACCTCATGGGAAATACGAAAACCCTCGAAGAAGTGGAGAAAGGGTACTCTGGCCCTGAGGGTCGAGGCGTGGGCTATACAGGCCATGTCATGAGCCTCCTGAACCGATCCGGAGGCGAGCATGGCAAACCCTATCTGCCGGCATGCCATCACATCGGAGTGGTCTCCGAAAATCGAGAGGGCGTGGGTGGCTATGGTCCTGGCGGAGACGTGCATGGTATAGGCGGTGAGCTCCCCCGCAATCTTGTACATACTCGGAATCATGAGTAGAAGGCCCTGGGAGGCAGTGAATGTCGTTGTCAGCGCTCCGGCCTGGAGTGACCCGTGAACAGCGGCCGCAGCACCGGCCTCGGACTGCATCTCCGTCACACTCGGCACAGTGCCCCAGATGTTTTTCCTACCATGGGCCGACCACTCGTCGGCGAATTCCCCCATGGGGGACGAAGGCGTGATCGGATAGATAGCGATCACCTCGCTCAGGCGATGGGCAACAGAGGTGGTGGCCTCGTTCCCATCGACGGTGACAATACGTCGTTCAGGCATCTCAATCCTCCTAACAGGGATTTGAACCTTGGTGATGAGGCGGCAGGAATCTGTTTCTGAAGGTGCCGGATCCCAAGGGGTAAAGTCAGGTACAGGGTCTATTCGGTCTTCCAATCCCCGTTGAAAATACTATCACAGGCGGCGATGACTGCCAAGAACCGAGGGGGGAGAAGACGAAGAAAATCCCCTACATCTCTTTTCGTCCCTCCATGGCCATCGAGAGGGTGACACTGTCCGCGTATTCGATCTCGCTGCCCACAGGAACTCCCGAGGCGATCCTGGTGACTCTGATACCCAGGGGCTTTATCAATTGGGTCAAATAGACCGCCGTTGCCCCGCCCGCTCTGGTAGGGTTTGTGGCGAGGATCACCTCCCTGACCTTCCCCTTCTCCAGCCTTTCCATGAGCTCCTTTATCTTGAGCTGCTCCGGCCCCACTCCCTCCAGGGGACGGAGAGCCCCATGGAGAACATGGTACTTCCCTTTGAAGGATCCCGAGCCTTCGATGGCAAGCAGATCGTTGGGCTCCTCGACCACACAGATCACCTCATCGCTCCTCTCCCTGTCTCTGCAGATGGGACACGGGTCTTCGTCTGTCAGGTTCTGGCATTGACTGCAGAGGCGGATCTTTTCCTTCACCTCCATGATCGCCGAGGCCAGAGCCCCGGCCTCTTCCCTTGAAGAACGAAGAATATGGAAAGCCAGCCTCCAGGCTGTCTTCCGTCCTATCCCGGGAAGCCTTGAGAAGGCTTCCACGAGCCTGTCGATGGATGGAGCCTGCTTCACCGCGACCCCCGAGACATCCTACCGGCGCCCAACCATGCGGGAATCTCCGCCTGTTTGCTAGAAAAGACCGGGAATACTCAAACCCCCGGTGAGCTTCTTCATCTCTTCGGCCACCATCTCCTGGGACTTCCGTATCGCCTCATTGACGGCGGCGACAATGAGATCCTGGAGCATTTCGACATCCTCTAAGTCGATTACTTCCGGATCGATCGTCACGGAGAGCACCTCCTGTTTCCCATTGATCACCACCGTAACCATCCCTCCCCCAGAGGAGGCCTCCGTGGTTTTCTCGGCCATCTCCTCCTGGATACGGCCGAGCTGGGCCTGCAGCTTCTGGGCCTGCTTCATGATTCCAGCCATTCCTTTTGTCATGCCAATCCTCCGCCTCTTCTGTCATTTACGGCTCGGAAGAGGTGTCGACCTTGACCTCCTCCACTTCTCCCTCAAGGATCTCCAGAGCATCCTTGACTATGGGACTCTCCAGGACTTCCCTCCTCATACGGCGCTCCCTGTCGGCCTCTCGGTCTCTTTTTCTCCTGGAGGAAGCTCGGGAAGCCTCTCCCATGATGGAGAAGACGGGCTGGAGATCTCTGTTGAAATAGGCCCGGGTCAGTTCCGCCACGGCCCGCCTGTTCGGTTCCTCCTGCACCTGATCGTAGTAGAAGGACCCCTTCCTGAACCCGATCTCCATGACCCGATCGTTCAGGGCGAGGAGCCTGCCGTGGGAAAGGAGAGCTCCGAGCACCGGGTTTTCCCCGTTGGCAGACGCGAGAAAGCCCTTCCACGTCTTCTCGAGGTCTTCAGACAGGGCGGACGCGCCCCGCCCCTCGCCGTCTCCCTCGGCCCTCTTCGTACCGTCTGACTCCGGCAGGGCCTCTGCCTGTCTGCCAGCCCCCAAACCTTCCCGCCCGGCTTCCCCGGGCCGCTCGCCCGGAGCGGTACGGGTCCCTGTCAGACGGTCCTCAAGGGCCTCGAGTCTCTTCAGAAGCTCGTCCACGGCCACCACGGGTTCCATGTCGACCATCTTCAATAGGGCCGTCTCCAGAATAAGCTTGGGGAAAGGGGAACGGGAAAGATCCCCGTCCACCTGGAGGAGCAGATCAAAGCACTGCTGCAGCCTCCGCAATTCCAATCCCTCGGCCTGGCCCTTGAGCTCGTTGATTTCACTGCCGGGCAGATCGAGCAGGTTTTCGGGATTTTCCGCAATGTGGACTATCATGAGATTTCTCAAATGATTGAGAAGGTCTCTTGAAAACTGGCGAAAATCGTAGCCGTACTGATCGAGGCTGTTCAGGACTTCGAGGCAACCCCGGCCGTCCTGATTGGCAATGGCCAGGGAAACCCTGTACAGGAGCTTCCGGTCCACAATACCCAAGACCTCGGCCACATCCTCATCGCGGATTTCGTTACCTGCAAAAGAGACGACCTGATCGAGCAGACTCTGGGCGTCTCTCATGCTTCCCTCGGCCTGCCGGGCAATCAACTGGAGGCCCTTCGCACTGATTCCGACTCCCTCCCGCTCGGCAATCTCCTCGAGTCTCTCCATCATTCCTTTCAGGGGAATTCGCTTGAAATCGAACCGCTGGCACCTGGAGAGAATCGTAAGGGGGATCTTGTTCGGCTCGGTTGTGGCGAAGACGAAGACCACGTGACCGGGCGGTTCCTCCAGAGTCTTCAGAAGGGCATTGAAGGCCTCGGGAGTAAGCATGTGGACTTCGTCTATGATGAAGATCTTGTACCGCCCTCTGGCAGGAGCGTACTTCACCTTCTCCCTGAGTTCACGGATCTCGTTGATCCCTCTGTTGGAGGCTCCATCGATCTCGATGACGTCCATGGAGACGCCCGAAGAGATTTCCTGGCAGGAATCGCACTTTCCGCAGGGAACAGGCGTCGGTCCGGTCTTGCAGTTAAGGGCCTTTGCAAGAATCCTGGCAGCCGAAGTTTTCCCCACTCCCCTGGGGCCGGCAAAGAGCAGGGCATGGGCCACGCGGCCCGCCCTGATGGCGTTCTGGAGGGTGCGGGTCACCTGGTCCTGGCCGATAACCTCCTCGAAGACCTGAGGCCTGTACTTCCTGGCAAAAACGAGGTACGCCATGGGATTTTCTCATAGGGGGTTGATAGCCAGGCACCCCTGCGGCACACAAAAGGGATTACTACCGCTGCTTCCTTCCGGACCTGACGGGGTTCGTAATCTTTTGTTGCGCAGGACCCGGCTATCAACGGGGCAAACACCGAAAACGTTCAAAACGTTCGAACCGTGAAGGGACGATAAGAACCGCAGCAGGAGAGCAGGCGCCCATCATGGCCTCCACGAGTCGAACGGACGTCAGTGATCGAACGGGCAAAGCGATTGAACGACTCGAACGACTCAATATGGCGGAGAGAGTGGGATTCGAACCCACGGTGCGTTGTTTAGACGCACACACGATTTCCAGTCGTGCCCCTTCGGCCAACTCGGGCATCTCTCCGTGGATCGGCATTCCGCATTCTCCAAAACGTTCAAATCGTTCGAGCCGTTCGAATGGCAACGGAACAGCCAAAACTCTTGTCGAGGAGCAGGCGCCTCCACTTCCTTTCATGAGACGAACAGCAAAACGACTGAACGGCTCAAACGACTCGACAGACCGGAGAGGGTGGGATTCGAACCCACGGTCCCCTGTCAGGGGGACAGCCGATTTCGAGTCGGCCCCGTTATGGCCACTTCGGTACCTCTCCCCGCGCCGTCTCCCTTCCATCGGGTTTCTGTCACACCACGGTGGAACTCCAGCCCCTGAATTCGGAACCGATCCTCCCCCTCTTCTCCCTGAAAAAGGACTGCACCACCCCGCGGCACTCCTCGGCCAGAAGCCCCCCGACAACCGTGATTCTATGATTGAAAAGAGATGAATCGAGAAGGGCCAACCGGGATTGCACCATCCCGGTCTTCTCCTCGGGAGTCCCGTAGACGAGTCTCGCAATCCTCGCCTGGATCATTGCACCGACACACATGGCGCACGGCTCCACCGTCACATAGAGCGCGGACCCCGGAAGGCGATAGTTCCCGAGTCTCCTCGACCCGCTCCGGAGCACGAGGATCTCGGCGTGGGCAGTGGGGTCACAGGTCGACACGCACCGGTTGTGATCCCGGCCGATGACCTCCCCTCCTAAAACCAGAACCGCGCCCACCGGAACCTCCCCGGCCCGGGCTCCTTTCCAGGCCTCCTTGAGGGCCATTTCCATAAACCGGAGATCATCGGGCCGAGCCATGCAAACCATCCCTGGGAGACTGACAACTGGCTAAAAATACTCGAACCTTCGGGGACTTGTCAAGTACCGAACCTCGCGGCCCTGTCAGAGGGATCGAATCTCTTGGCGCATGAAGACGACATAGGATATGGCGAAACAGACCGCCGTGATAGCGATGAGCGAGATGATGTAGGGCAAGACCAAGAGGATGCTCTGGTCGAGTGAGAGGGGACCTGAAAAACGGGACAGGGATATCCTCTCCATGGGCCCCATGAGGACGATAGAATGGGTGGTCTTCTTGGTTGGATCGATGATCGTAGCAGTGGCCTCGGTGTAAAGCTCCATGGGCGAGATGAGGCTGAACCCTTTCTCGATCCGGGCGCGGCGGATAATCCCCTGAGGAGTCGACTCACCAATCTGTGGCGTCATCGCATTGGCCACCACACTCGCCCCGAGGGAGACGAAAAAGGAGAAGAAGATCCACATTGCAAAAGCAGCCAGAGCCGACGTGGCGATGCTCCGAAAGAGAATCGAGAACAGGATCGCCACCCCCAACCAGAAGGAGATATAGATGATGCTTATCACCAGGTAGATCAATATCCTCCAGATCTCCTCGGCTCCGGGAACGACGCCCACCATCTTCAGGCCCAAACCCGTGACCACCAGGACGATGGAGATCATCATGATGCTGATCGTCACCACACCGGCCAGAAACTTCCCGTTGATAACCGCATCCCGGTAGATCGGCTGGGATAGGATCTTGCTCAGTGTCCCCTCGTTCCTCTCCCGGTTGATAGAGTCAAAACCCAAGACAAGTCCGATCCACGGTCCAAACAGGGCCACGAATTGAACCAGGGAGAACAAGGCCCCCCGGGAGGTGAAAAGCATGAGAAATACGAACCGCGGCTTCGCCACGCCCTCCAGCTCGTGCTTGATGTTCAGACCCACCATGTAAGCCGTTATGAGACTGACCATGGCTATCAATGTGAAGAGAATCATGAAGCGGTAGCTCGAGAAATGATCAGCCAGCTCCTTCCTGAAAATCGCCCTTATCCCGCTCACCTCTAAGCCTCCTGGAAATACTTCATGTAGACCTCTTCGAGACTGTACTGCTCCGTCCCTATGCCCAGCTTCTCCCTGGCCAGCCGATCCATGGGTCCCTCGGCAACGAGCTTCCCCTTGATCATGATCCCGACCCGATGGCATATCCTCTGCACCTGGTGCAACAGATGTGAGGAGAGGACCACCGTCATCTTCCTCTCCCTGGACAGCCTCTCGATCAACTCCATCATCCACTTGGTCGCGTCGGGATCCAGCCCCAGGGTGGGTTCATCCAGGAAAGCCAGCTTCGGCTCCTTGATCAGCAGCTCGGCTATGCCCAGACGCTGCCTCATACCCCGGGAGTACGCCCCGACTTTCTTGTGAGCCTCGGCTTCGAGGCCGACCGTACGGAGAGCCTCTTTGATGCGCTCCCGCGCCACCTCGGGCGATAGACCATTGAGCTCGGCCAGAAACTCAAGGGTCTGTTGCGCATCGAGATCCCCGTAGAACCCCGTGTTCTCGGCCAGGTACCCGGTCATCGCCTTGACCTTGATCGGATCGCGGGTGGGGTCGACGCCCACTACCCGGGCCCAACCACCACTCGGCTCTGTCAGGCCCAAAAGCATCAGAAGGGTCGTCGTCTTGCCGGCCCCATTGGGCCCGAGAAACCCGAACACCTCGCCCTCCGATACCTTCAAGGTCAACCCGTCAACCGCCACCTGACCATTGTAGATCTTGGTCAACCCCTCGGTCTCTATGATCGCTCGATCTTCCATCTTACCGCCTTCCCAGCCAACGGAACAGACCCGTCAAACCACCGATCACCACAACGATGATCCCTATGCCTATCCATCCCCACGCAGCCGATGCCTTGACCGTCACCCTGAACTCCAGATTCTTGGAGGCCTTCTCTCCGTCTATGTTCACGCCGACCGAGTAATCCCCCACCAGCGCCTCCTGGGCGGGTGTTATCGTCACCTCGATCTGCTTCAGATCGCCGGGCTCTATGGCCGCGATCTTTTCAGGCTTGAATTCAACCTTCCAGTTCTCCGGCTTGAAAGAGACAAACTTTATGTCATGATTGGTCGCCGACCCCGTGTTCTTCACATAGATCGACATATTGGCGGGCTTGCCCTGTCTCGCATCCAAGGAGAGCAACCCGCTCGGAGTACCGGCCTCGAGCTTGTACGTTCCGGTTATGTTTACCATGAGCTTTGCCTCGGCCTTGGCATCCCCTGAACTGACCCGGATATTGACGGGGTACTTCCCGGCCTTGGCCAAAAGCGACGGCTTCACCTCCACGGCTACGGTCTTGCTCTGGTTCGACTTGAGCCTCACGCTCGATATATACTTCGACTCGTAGGCGGGCTTGAAATTTACCTCCCATCCCTCAGGCCCCTGGGCCCACAAATCGAAGACCGCATCCTTGTCCAGCTTGCTCTCCACCTCTACCGAAAACTCGAACTTCGCATCCGAAGGACCCCGCAGCACCGGGTACGAGGTGGTCAGTTTTATCCCGCGAGATTCCTTGGTCCCCTCCTTCTTCTTGCTCACCTTGACCAGTATGGTCCTGGACATCTTGAACACCCCGTCCGGGGTCTGGGCCGCCACCTTGAACTCATACTCTCCCGGTTTCACCTCCTTGTCGGGTTCGGCCTCGAAGGTGAGAGTCTTGTCGTCGTCAGGAGGAACATGGACCCCCATGACCGTGTACCGGTAGGTCTTGATCCTTGCCTTCCAACCCTTGGGCACGGAGACCAACCTCACGTCGATGGTCTCATCCGACCGCCCGCGGTTGTAGAAGATCAGATCCATGCTGACATCTTCTCCTTCGGGAACCTCGACCCCAGGATACTCGGCAGCCATCTCTACCAATCGAGCGGGCTTTTTCTCCTCATGGTCATCCTCGCTTGCTGCCACAGGCCGCCCGCTCAAAACCAGCCCCACCACAATCAGAAAAACCAAAAAAATCCATCCGAACCCTACTCTCCGCATGCTCCTCCCTCCTAGCATTGTTATTCGGCCTCCCAAGCCAAACAAACAGGACTACTAGATAACCACCATTACCCCATCCGTGTCAAGCCTAAAAGATCAGGGAAATCCTCTATCTTCGTCCCCTACCCCCTGGTGGCTGCCCCGGGGCTTCGGCTCTCCGAAGCGACCTTCCGGCCCTCCCCCGGCTCCTTCTCCCGAGCCGGGCGAACGGCTCAGACAATACGATCTCCCCTCCTCTGGGACATTCCACTGCCGTCGGTCGCCACCGGCCGGCTAGTACATTCCACCCCCGGAAGACCCGGGAGCAGCCGGTGCCTTCTCCTCTGGCTTCTGGGCCACCACCGCCTCGGTGGTGATCATGAGAGAGGCAACGCTCGCCGCATTTTGGAGGGCAAGCCTGACCACCTTGGTGGGATCTATTATCCCTGCCGCAGCCAGGTCGGCATACTCTTCTTTTGCCGCATCAAACCCGAAAGCCCCCTTCTCTTTCTTCACCTTCTCCACGACGACAGACCCATCGTGGCCTGCATTCACGGCGATCTGTCGGGTCGGCTCCTCCAGTGCGCGCTTGACGAGATTGACCCCGATAGCCCGATCGTCTTCAAACTTCAGATTCTCAAGGGCCTCGACGCACCGGAGATAAGCCACACCCCCACCCGGCACGATACCTTCTTCAACGGCTGCACGGGTGGCGTTCAGCGCGTCTTCCACCCTCGCCTTCCGCTCCTTCATCTCTGTCTCCGTCGCAGCCCCCACTTTGATGACCGCCACACCCCCCACGATCTTAGCCAGCCGCTCCTGGAGCTTCTCACGGTCGTAGTCCGAGGTCGTCTCCTCGATCTGGGCACGGATCTGCTTCACCCTCGCCTCGATGTTGCTCGCCGAACCCGCTCCTTCCACGATAGTGGTGTTCTCTTTGTCGATGTGCACCCGCTTTGCCTGGCCCAGATCCTCTATCCTCACGTTTTCGAGCTTTACCCCCAAGTCCTCCGATATCACTCGGCCTCCGGTCAGAATGGCGATGTCTTCAAGCATCGCCTTCCTCCGGTCTCCAAAACCCGGAGCCTTGACGGCTGCCACCCGTAAGGTACCTCTGATCTTGTTCACAACCAAAGTGGCAAGGGCCTCCCCCTCCACATCCTCGGCGATGATGAGGAGAGATTTGCCCGACCTGGCCACGGTCTCCAGCAGAGGCACCAAGTCGTTCATACTGCTGATCTTCTTCTCGTGGAGCAGGAGGTAAGGCTCCTCCAGTTCGACCTCCATCTTCTCCGAATCCGTCACGAAATAAGGGGAGAGGTAGCCTCTGTCGAACTGCATGCCTTCCACCACATCGAGGGTCGTCTCCATGGATTTGGCCTCTTCCACGGTGATTACGCCCTCCTTGCCCACCTTGTTCATGGCCTCTGCAATGATATTGCCGATCGTCTCGTCGTTGTTGGCCGAAATCGTCCCCACCTGGGATATATCCTTCTCCTCCTTGGTGGGCTTGCTCAACTTCTTCAGCTCTTCCACGACCACCTCGACAGCCGCATCGATACCCCGCTTTACGTCCATGGGGTTGGCGCCTGCCGCAACGACCCTGAAGCCCTCCCTGCAGATCGACTGTGCCAGAACCGTCGCCGTTGTCGTGCCGTCTCCGGCCGTGTCGCTCGTCTTACTGGCCACCTCCTTGACCATCTGGGCACCCATGTTCTCGAACTTGTCCTCCAGTTCGACCTCTTTGGCCACCGTCACGCCGTCCTTGGTAACGGTGGGAGAGCCCCACGACTTCTCGAGCACCACGTTACGGCCCTTGGGACCCAGGGTCGCCTTCACCGCCTCGGCGAGGATATTCAAACCCTTCAGGATCGATTGCCTGGCTTCCTCGTCAAACTTGATCTCCTTGGCTGCCATCGCCGTTCCTCCCCTTTGCCGTGATTCTGGCTCCGGGCCTCCCTTGCACCGGAGAAGCTCCCGGAACCTTATCCCTTCCCCATGCCTTGGTGGTCTTTCGTCGATCTCACACTTTTATCTGCTAAGATAATCATCCCTCTTGGCCCTGTCAAATCGGATTCGAGCAGGGTCTTCCCTGAGGCCCATGCCCTTGTAATCCAGGTAGAAACGGGCATTCATCGGGATATGAATGGGTAGAGGGTCCTCCTTGACAGCAATCAAATCGATAACTAAATTTTTGGAGAAATGGTTCGTTTTTTTCACTATTCCGGCCATATGGATCCCTCTGGTTTTCGGGCCTTCTCGTTTAGCGCTACCCGGCCTTTGACGAGACGCAAGGCCGGTGAAAGATCAAACCTATGTGGGCGGGAGGCGGGCCATGAATATCGCCATGATGTCAGCATGGAACACGGATTCCGGGGTTTCGGTCCATGCCGAATTGATCGGGCGGGCCTGGGTGGAGATGGGACACGACCTGAAGGTATTCTCCTTCTCCGCCTCTGACTTTCATGGGACCGCCATAGTCGGAAAAGACGAAGATTATGTGGTCAGGTGTTTTACCACATCGAGGTGTCGCCGGCCCTATCTCGACCCGAGGCCGATTCTGGCTTCCAATTACGAGGTCCTGGTGGTCCAGGATCTGGGCATGTTGCCAATGGACGAGTTGGCCAAGATATTCCACCGCATCCGGGCAAAGGCGAGCACCGTCCATGTGGTCCACGCCAACGGACCTTCCCCCGACCCTTCCTTCTACCAGTTCGACTGGGACCGAATCGTCTGCTTCGATCACAGGTATGAGGAGTTTCTGCGGGAATACTATCCGGAAGAGAGTATCTCCGTAATCCCCTTTCCCTGCCACCCCATGAGGAGGGGCGACCGCGGTGAGGCCAGGAGAAGGCTCGGGCTTCCCCAGAAGAAAAGGATCGCCTTGATCTTCGGCCAGAGGCTGAAGGAACACGTCCCGATCCTGCCGCTGCTCTCCGAGGTCGCATCCCATGTTCCTCTCCTTGTGCTCTTCGTGTCTCAGAAGGATCTCGACGAGCTGGTGGGGATACGGGGGTTCGAGATGGAAGTGCGAAAGGAGTCGCCCTCACTCGAGAGACTCTACGATTACCTGCACGCCGCAGACGTGCTGATCCTTCATCGCCGCCCGTCTGATGGGGTGGTGGTCTCCAGCACGGCTTATCAGTGCCTCGGGTCGGGCTGCCCGATTCTGGCTGCAGCGTCGAACTTCTTCGAGACCCTCGGAGATGCGGTGATCACCTATTCAGGACCTCGGGAATTCAAGGATTCGCTTCTAGACATACTCCACAGGGGCAAGAGGTTTGAAACCTCCCAGAGGGTCCTGGAGGATTTTGTGGGTGCAAATTCGGCCGAAGTGGTGGCCCGCCGCTATATCGAACTCTTCCAAGCGCTCAAGATGAGGAGAGAGGAATCCCTTTCCCATCAGATCTCCCGGATCGTGGCGCAGATCGGCTCAGCCGCCTTTGCCCGGGAGGCAGTGGGATCACGGACGGGCCCGGGTCACCTCCGCATCTCTCCTTGAGGAACCGGTCGAGAGGTTGCACGACGGCAGCAGGCCGCTGCCCGAAGGTGAAAGGGGGTGTAAAGAATATGATCTCCTTTGTATCGACCTTTCCTCCCATCCTGTGCGGAATCGGGACGTATACCCGCTATCTGACCAGCCACATGCCTCCAGACAGATGGAATGTCATCTCCTTTAGGCTCGACGAACTCTCGAGATGCGAGGATCGGCTCCAGGGGAAAGACCCCCAGGTGGACTTTTTCATCTCCCTGGAGCATCCCTCTCTTCCGCCTCTTCTTCGGGGCGACCTCCTGTGGTTCCAGCACTCCTTTGGCATGTGGGGCCGGGTAAATACCCATTTCATAAAGCTGATCGGGGAGGCAAAAGAGAGGGGGAAAAAGGTGGCTGCGAGCTTTCACACCATCCACTTCCAATCCCCAGAGACCCACTGGGGCATGGACAGAAAGGAATGGGAACTCCTGGTGGAAGCTCTCCCCCTCCTCGATCTCGTAACGGTTTTTACTCTGGGGGCTTACCGGGCGGTGGTGGATGCCTTTCCCCAGTACCGGGAAAAGGTGATCGTTCTGAGGCATGGGGTCCACAGATACCCGAAGGTGGCAAAGGAAGAGGCCAGACAGAGACTGCTGAATTACCTCGTCGACCACTCCCATATCCCGAAAAGGCAGAAGGCCGAGCTCAAGGGAATATCGGCCTCCTTGTTCTCGAAGGAGACGGTTTTGCTGGGAAACTACGGTTTTATCACACGAGACAAGGATCCACTCCGACTCTACGAAGTGGGGAGACTCGTGCAGGAGAGGCTCCCTGGTCACCGGGTGGTGACTATCTTCGCGGGAAAGATCCAAGAGAGGAAAGACAGGAACAGGGAGGCGAGCCTGCCGGTCCTCGAGAGCCTCCGGGCCGTACATGACGGCAAACAGAACCTCTTCTTCGAGGATTACATCCCCGAGAGCATCCTGCCATTCGCCTTCAGGGCTCTGGACTTCGCGGTTTTTTGGTGTCATAATGCCACTCAGTCAGGACGGATGGCCCACGCCCAGGGCACGGGGGTAACCGTGGTCGGCCGGAAATGGGAGGGAGTGGGCGAAACGCTGGAGCTGGCCGGCCTGCCGGCTCTAGAAACCGCGGACGAACTGGCGCAAGTGATAGCCGAGATTGTGAGAGAGCCGGCTTTGGCCGAGCAGATGGAAAAGTCGAATGCGAGATATGCGGATCGATACTCCTTCGCCCGCCAGGCTGAAAAACACCTGTTGTACGAGGAAGCCTTGGAGGCTGGCATGAGAATTGCCGCCCCTGTTCCGAGGAGGATGGATGACTTTCGTGCTGGAGAGATTGGCCCTGGGAGATCTCGAAGACCTGGAGAATCCCGCCCGGGGGGTAGGATCCATACTTAACGTCGCCGAAGAGGTCGATGTGGACCCTCCCCGGTGCAGGTATAAGAAAATACCCCTCACCGACGGGCAACCCATCCCCGTGGAGAGGCTCATTGAGGCCGTAGAGTGGGTTCGGGAGAGGATTGCATCGGACAGGGTCCTGGTAGCCTGTCACTACGGGGTAGGAAGGTCCGCATCTGTGGTCATCGCCTATCTCTGCAGCGTCGGATTCGGATACGGAGAGGCCCTGGATTTCGTCTCGTCCAAGAGGCCCAGAGTGGATCCGGTCCCTCACCTTGAGCAGACGATCGTGGAGATTCTTGGCCATCCGGAGGATTAGTATAGATGCACATCGCGATGATGACGGCCTGGAACACGGATTCCGGAGTTGCAGTCCATGCCGAACCGCTCGGTAAGGCCTGGCTGAAGATGGGACACGACCTGACCGTGTACAGCCACGTTCAGGATGATTACCACGGGGAGGGCTTTACAGGGGAAGACGACGACTATGTGATAAGATGCTTGGGAACTCAGCGGACCAACCTGCTCGACCCCCGCCCCATCCTTACCACCGACTTCGACATCCTGGTCGTTCAAGACCTGAGGATGCTTCCAGTCGAGAATCTCGCGCGGATCTTTCCCCTCCTCAAGAACCGGGCTAGAACGGTCCATGTGGTCCATGAAAACACGCTTCCCGAAGAACCCTGGTTCTACCAGTTCACCTGGGACGGTGTGGTCTACTTCGACGAAAGGCAGGATTTTCTGAGGGACGTCTATCCCCACGCCAAGAGGATCCCCTTCCCCTGCTTCCCCATCAGGAGGGGAGATCAGCTCGAGGCGAGAAGAAAGCTCGACCTTCCCCCGGACAAGAAGATAATCTATGTCTTCTGCCACAGGGGATATGAGCCTTTTCTCAGGGACATCCCCGATGAATTGAGAGGCCAGGCAATCCTCCTCTTCGTCGTTCCCCCTGGTTATCAGATGGTCGAGAGGGGAAGGATTCCGCCGTGGATGATAATCAGGGAGGAGGAGGTGCTCTCTGAAGAGAGGTTCGACGATTACCTCTTTGCCTCCGACGCGGTCGTCTTTCACAAGTTCCAGAGCCTCTATCTCGGCGTGGTCTCTTCGACCGGCTTCCAGGCTTTGGGAGCGGGGTGCCCTATCTTCGTGCCCAGCATGTCGGACTACTTCAAGCCCCTGGAGAACGAAGTCATCCATTACCACGATGCCCAGGATCTCGGCGAAAAACTGGTCGACCTGCTCCTCGGAGACGGGAGGAAGCGAAAGTCCCTGCTCGACCGGGCGGACGGTTTCTGCGCGGTCAACTCGCCCGAGATCATCGCAAAGCGGTTCATCGATTTCTTTATCGAACTGGGAAGGCCCTGGACCAGATCCGAATGAAGGCAGGAGACTTCTTCATCGGCCCCTTTGCCGACTACGAGGAAAACCCGATCCTGAAGCCCTCCGATGGCTTCCAGTCAAGGGGCCTCTACAACCCGGCCGTGATCCTGGAAGGAGAGAGCTTCTACATGCTCTACCGGGCAGAGACCGACGACGGGCTGACCGGGAGAATCGGGCTCGCCGTGAGCCGTGATGGATTCCGTTTCACCTGCAGGGCAGAGCCGATTGTCGAACCCGGCGATGATTTTGACAGGGGCGGCTGCGAGGATCCGAGGATCGTGAAGTTGGACGAGCTCTACTGCCTCACTTACGTGGGAAACAGCGGCAGGTATCACGTTTCCAATATCTGTGTCGCCACCTCCCGGGATCTCCTTCACTGGACAAAGCACGGCCCTGTCCTGAGCCCGCGGGAGGGATCGTGGGACACGGGGCAGATCAAAGCGGGTGCCGTGGTCCCGGAGAGGATCGGCGGGAGATACGTGATGTACTTCATGGGAGAGGAGAGGCCGTGGGCTGCGTCCATCGGCATAGCATATTCAGAAGACCTCTTTCACTGGTATGAGCCCCTGGAGCGACCGGTGCTCTCGCCCAGGAAGGGCCGTTTCGACTGCCTGGGCGTCGAGCCCGGGCCAGCCCCTGTAATCCTCCCTGAGGGGATACTGTTGGTCTATAATGGATGGGGAGGGGACTGTCTCTACAGGACGGGGGGAGCCCTCTTCTCCAGGGACGATCCTGCCACGGTACTCCAGAGAAGCGATGAGCCCCTTCTCTCCCCGGCCCGGGACTATGGAGAGGAGTTTGGGACGGCGAACCACTGCGTGGCCGAGGGGCTGGTAAGAAAGGGTGACAAGTGGCTTCTATATTACGGCGCCGCGGATCGGGTAACCTGTGTGGCTACCTACCAAGGGGGAGCGGCCTATGCTGAAGAGGTTCATTAAGAATCCGCTTCTGAAGCCCAAGAGGGAAAACGACTGGGAATCGAGACTCGTCTTCAACCCCGCCGCCGTTCACCACAACGGCCTCTTCCACCTGCTCTACCGGGCAGTGGGGGAGGACGAAATCTCGAGAATCGGCTATGCGGTGAGTGCCGATGGATACGAGTTCTTCCGGTTCGACAAGCCCGTCTTCACGCCCAGGGGTCTGGCAGAGAGCAAGGGCTGTGAGGACCCAAGGTTGGTCTCCCTGGAGGGCAGGTTCTACATGACCTACACAGGCTATTCGGCCAGAGGTGTCAGAGTCTGCCTCGCCTCAACCGACAACTTCATCCAGTGGGAGAGGTACGGGATAGTCCTGCCTGATATGGACAACAAGGACGCTGTCCTCTTCCCCGAAAGGGTCGCCGGAAGGTACGTCATGCTCCACAGGCCCATGTCCCCTCCTCGCAGCATCTGGATCATTTACTCGGAAGACCTCCTCCACTGGACCGATTCCAAGAAGATCATGGCGCCCCGCGAGGGGGGATGGGACGGGGTCGGCATAGGATCGGCCAGCCCCCCTGTGAAGACGGAAAAAGGCTGGTTGCTCATCTACCATGGCGTTGACGGGGAGGGTGTATACAGGCTGGGAGCCGCCCTCCTCGGCCTCGACGACCCCTCTCAGGTGGTGGCCAGGCATCCGGACCCGATCCTGGAGCCCGAAGAGGACTACGAACTCAGAGGCGAAGTCCGGGAGGTGGTCTTTGGATGCGGCATCTGTGAGGTGGAAGACACGTACTTTGTCTACTACGGAGGGGCCGACAGGGTAATCTGCGGGGCGACGGCTAAGAAGCAGGAACTGCTCGACCTGTTCTAGGCCGGAGGAGAGAGATGAAGATAACCATGATGAGCCGATGGAACATCCCCTGTGGAGTCTCGCTCCATGCGGAGCTCATCGGAAGGGCCTGGGTCGAGATGGGCCATGACCTCACGGTCTTGGCTCCAGTGGAGTGGGAAGGCTATCGGAGCAGCCCCGACGAACCTTACGTGCGGCGTTGCTACAGGCTTCCGGAACCCCGCAGAAAAGAGGGATTCTTCTTCGATCCGAAGCCGTTCCTGCATGGCGACCCTGATATCTTCGTGGTGGAAAACCTCGAGATCCTGCCCATGGAGGATCTTCTCAGGATCTACCCCCATATCAGAAAGAGGGCGAAAACCGTCCTGGTGGTCCACGAGGGCAGACCACCTGCAGACCAGACCTTCTATCGATTCGACTGGGACGGCGTGGTCTGTTTTGACCGGAGGTACAAGAGGTTTCTCAAGGAGATCTATCCCGAGGAGAGGATACACATCATACCCTATCCCTGCCATCCCGTCCGGCACGGCGACAAGAGCGAGGCGCGCCAGAAACTCGGCCTGCCCCAGGACAAGAGAATCATCTTCAACTACGGCATAGGTGTATACCGCCACCTCCATCTTCTGCCGTCGATAAAGAGGGTAAATCACGACCATCCGCTCATGCTCCTCACCATGACCCACATACAGGACTGGTACGAGTTGTTTGATGCGGTAAGATGGGCCTATCCGTTCATCGAACTGAGGAAGGGAGAAATTCCAACAGATGAGCTCTACACCTATCTCCATGCATCCGACGTGCTCCTGATTCACAAGGATTCGGCCGAGGCCGTGGTGGTCCCGTCGACGGCCTGTCTCTGTCTGGGGGCGGGACGGCCTATTCTGGCCTACGACACAAACTTTTTCGAGACCTTTGACGGGGAGGTCATCAAGTACAGGGAACTCGAGGTGACCCTTAGAGAGCTCTTCCAGGACAAGTACGACATCGAATCCACCCTGGAGTCTGCGGAGCGGTTTGTGAAGAGAAACTCCTCCGAGGTCGTAGCCGAGACTTTCTTGAGGCTCTTCGAATCGCTCCTTTCTCGATATCCGTTCTCGAGAGCACTACCCTTCAGGAGGGAAGCCCCGAGGGGCTCCCCGTTCCTCCCCAAGGAGACCGGATACGGCGGGGGCGATCCCTTCCTGAGGAGTGGGGGTGGAATCGCCGGGAGGAAGGCGGGTTGAATCGGACAAGACAGGTTCCCTCAGAAGAGAGAAGGCCCTGGGGGGGGTTTCTGGTCCTCGAGGACCGGGCAACCCACAAGGTGAAGCGGATCTGGGTCGACCCCGGCCGCCGTCTCAGCTACCAGAGACACTCCAGGCGGTCGGAACACTGGATCATCATCGAGGGAAAGGCCGAGGTGACCCTGGACGGCAGACAGATTCTCCTCGGCCCAGGTGAGTCGGTGGATATACCCCTGAAGGCAGCGCACAGGATCCGGAATGCGGGAGAGACCACTCTCACCTTTATCGAGGTCCAAAGGGGGGATTATTTCGGCGAGGACGATATCGAGAGGCTGGAAGACGACTACGGTCGTGTGTCTCCCTCCCGGGGGGATGAGATCGTGGGAGGGATCAAGGACGGCGGCTAGGTCCCTTTCCGGCTTGCAGGCTCGTTCCTCGGCTTCGAGTTCCGGCTTTCCTTGCGGCCGATTCCCTCGCTTCCGGCAGGTCTTTTTGCCACTTCGCCGACCAGAAAGCGGGGCAAACCATGTATCGCCTGACGCCCCGCAGAGATCCAGGACTCCCGCGGGGTTTTCTTTTCCCCGACCTTTCTCCATCGCGACCTTTCTGCGGTGACAGGGGGAAAGCCCGCTCCAACACGGAGGTTATCCCATGAAAAGAAACCCGACTCGGAAAGATCCCGCGGTGCTCATCATGGCCGGGGGAATGGGGACTCGTTTCTGGCCTGCAAGCCGGGAGAGACTACCCAAGCAGTTTCTCCCAATCTGCGGTCCGAAACCCATGGTTGAAGAGTCCTTTGACCGGGCGGCCTCGCTGACGGATCCGCAGAGGATCTTTGTCATCATCAACGCGCACCACCGGTCGACTGCCCGGAAGATCCTGGGCGACAGGGGCGCCCGGCTCGTCGAGGAGCCCTGTGGAAGAAACACGGCTCCCTGCATCGGCCTCGGGTGCATCCACGTGATCAGGCGCTTCGGGGACCTCCCCACTATCGCCCTGCCCGCGGATCACTTCATCTCCGGCCGGACCGAGTTCCTCCGTTGCCTGCAGCAGGGGGTCTCCCTCCTGGACAAGGGTGGGCTCGTGACCATCGGGATTACTCCCACCTATCCAGAAACCGGGTATGGATATATCGAGAAAGGGGTTTCTCTCTCCGATGGAGAAGCGTACAGGGTCGACCGATTTGTCGAAAAACCGAATCTTGAAAGGGCGGGGGAGTTCCTCGCGAGTGGACGCTATCTCTGGAACTCCGGCATCTTCATCTTCAAACCCTCAACCATGCTCAAAGAGATCGCCCTCCACCTTCCCCGCCTGGGCGAAGGGCTCGGCAGGATCTCCGAGTCCCTCGGAACAGAGCGCTATCCGGAGATCCTGGAGGAGGTGTACGGCGGGATCGAGCCGATCTCCATCGACTACGGTGTCATGGAAAGGACAAAAGAGCCGGTCTACGTGGTAGAGGGAAGATTCGGCTGGAGCGACGTAGGCAGTTGGGCTGCCGTGCGCAAGCTCCGGGAAGCAGAAAAAGACGCTGAGGGCAACATCGCCTCTGGAAAAGTCCTCTTCCTGGACACGACAAACACCTTCGTCCATTCCCAGACAGAGCGGTTGATCGCTGTTCTCGGTCTCGACGACCTGCTGGTGGTGGACACAGAGGACGTATTGCTCCTGGCCGACATCAAGAGGTCCCAAGAAGTCAGGCGTTTCTCAGAGATGGTGCGCCGGAAAGGCCGGACCGAGTATGTCTAGAATCCCGGGGGTGAGAGGTTCCCTCTTCCCCGCCGGTCGTATCCGGGCATCTCAACAGGACCCGGCCATTTTGCCGGCCCGATGTGTCTGGAAGACCATGCAGCCGGGCAGTCGATTTCTCATTGGAACAAGGCCTCGACAAAGGCCTCGGCCTTGAAGGGTTGGAGATCTTCGAGACCCTCACCCACCCCAACGTAGTAAACGGGGAGCCCGAGGTCGTGGCAGATGGCGACTACGATACCCCCCTTGGCCGTCCCGTCAAGCTTGGTCAGGGCTATCCCTGTGACTCCAAGGGCCTCATGGAAGAGGCTGGCCTGGGAGATGGCATTCTGCCCCGTAGTGGCGTCGAGAACCAGGAGTGTCTCATGGGGAGCCTGCGGCATCTCCCGGTTCACGATTCTCTTCACCTTTTTCAGCTCCTCCATCAGGTTGACCTGGGTGTGGAGGCGTCCTGCGGTGTCTATGAAGAGCAGATCAGCGCCACGGGAGCGGGCGGCGTGGACGGCATCGTAGGCCACAGCAGAAGGATCCGCTCCGCTTTTGTGTTTGATCACCTGGGCCCCCACCCTCTGGGCCCAGATCTCGAGTTGCTCGATCGCCGCGGCCCGGAAAGTGTCGGCCGCGGCAAACAGGACCTTCTTCGACCCGTTTCGGTAGTGGTTGGCCAGTTTTCCAATGGTCGAGGTTTTTCCGACCCCGTTCACCCCGACCACCAGAAAGACAAAAGGCCTTTGATCAACGGAGACCGTCCTCTCGGCCCCCCTCAAGATCTCCAGGATATCCTTCTGGAGAACCTCCTTCACCCTCTCGGGAGAGGCGGCGGCCCTGGGGGGAAGCGCCTTCCGGACGCCATCGAGAAGCTCCGAGGCGGTCCGGACGCCGAGGTCCGCGGTGATGAGGATCTCCTCGAGTTCATCCAGGAGGTCGGGATCCATCCGGCTCTTCCCGGAGAAGATTCTCTCCAGGCGGCCTACGAGGCCCTGATGGGTTTTGGACAGCCCCTTCCTCAGGGTGTGGAGGAAACCGGATTTGTCCACGAATCGACCTTTCACCACTCCGAGTGGAAAGAGGGCGGGAAATTCCCCTGGTGGGAGACGAGAACCTCACACGGGGGGAGGGTTCTACTTGTTGTCCTTCACCTCTTCGAATTCTGCCTCTACCACGTCCTCGTCGGGTTTCTTTTGGCTCTCCTGCCCCTGTCCCGCACCTCCGCCGGTCCCGGCCTGCTGCCCTGTCTGAGAGGCCTTGGCGTACATGGCCTCGGCGAGTTTATGGGAGACCTGGGTCAGGCGGTCAGCCGCGGATTTGACGGTATCCACATCCTCCGATTCGAGAGCCTTCCTGGCGTCTTCAAGGGCACTGTCGATGTTGCTCTTCTCCGAGGAGTCGATCTTGTCCCCGTATTCCTTCAGGTTCTTTTCGGTCATATAGATAAGGCTGTCCAGGTTGTTCCGGGCCTCTGCCAGTGCCCTCTTCTTCTTGTCTTCCTCGGCGTGGGCCTCGGCATCCCGGACCATCCTCTGGATCTCCTCCTCCGACAGCCCGCTGGAAGCTGTGATCTTGATCGATTGTTCCTTACCCGTTGCCAGATCCTTGGCCGAGACATGGACTATCCCGTTCGCGTCGATGTCAAAGGTCACCTCGATTTGTGGGACCCCTCTGGGGGCCGGAGGAATGCCTACCAGGTCGAATCTCCCCAGTGTCTTGTTGTAGGCAGCCATCTCCCGCTCTCCCTGCAGGACATGAATACTCACCGCAGGTTGATTGTCCGCAGCGGTCGAGAAGATCTGGCTTTTTCGAGTAGGGATAGTGGTATTCTTCTCGATCAGTTTGGTGAACACACCGCCGAGAGTCTCAATACCCAGGGAAAGGGGAGTCACGTCAAGAAGCAACACATCCTTTACATCCCCCTTGAGAACGCCCGCCTGGATCGCGGCTCCAATGGCCACTACCTCGTCGGGGTTGACGCTCTTGTTGGGTTCCTTACCGAAGATCTCCTTGACCTTCTGCTGGACTCTCGGCATGCGGGTCATGCCCCCAACCAGAATCACCTCATTGATCGCCGAAGCATTCAGGCCCGCATCTTCCAGAGCGGTCCTGCAGGGCTCTTCCACCATGTCGATAAGATCTTCCACGAGTTTCTCGAGCTTTGCACGGGTCAGTTTTATGTTGAGATGCTTCGGCCCACCGGCATCGGCAGTGATAAAGGGGAGGTTGACGTCTGTCTCCAGGGAAGAAGAAAGCTCCATCTTGGCCTTTTCGGCCGCCTCTTTGAGACGCTGCAACGCCATGCGGTCAGACCGGAGGTCGATTCCCTGATCCTTCATGAACTCGTCGGCCAGGTAGTCGATGATCCGCTGGTCGAAGTCCTCGCCTCCCAGGTGGGTATTGCCGTTGGTCGACTTGACCTCGAAAACCCCATCTCCCAACTCCAGGATCGAAATATCGAAGGTCCCCCCGCCGAGGTCGAAGACCGCGATCTTCTCGTCCTTCTTCTTTTCGAGGCCGTAGGCCAGCGAGGCGGCCGTGGGTTCGTTGATGATCCTCTTCACTTCCAGCCCGGCTATTTTGCCGGCATCTTTGGTTGCCTGCCGTTGGCTGTCATTAAAATAGGCGGGAACCGTCACCACGGCCTCCTCCACCTTCTCACCGAGGTAGTCCTCTGCCGTCTGTTTCATCTTCTGGAGGATCATACCCGAAATCTCGGCCGGGCTGTAGTCCTTACCCCTGGCCCTCACCCAGGCATCTCCGTTCTTTGCTTCCACGATCTTGTAGGAGACGATGTCTATATCCTTCCTCACCTCGGGATCGGTGAATTTCCGTCCGATGAGCCGCTTCACGGCGTATATGGTATTCTCTGAATTGGTGATGGCCTGGCGCTTGGCGATCTGCCCCACCAGTCTCTCTCCCTTATCCGTAAAAGCCACTACAGACGGAGTCGTACGGCTTCCCTCCTGGTTTGCAATGACCACGGGATCCCCGCCCTCCATCACCGCCACACAGGAGTTCGTGGTTCCCAAATCGATTCCGATAATCTTGCCCATTTTCGTCTCCCTCTCTGTTGTCTAGAAGTCCCTAAGGTCCCGCCTCCACAACGGTCACTGCCTCTCGAATCGGCAAGAAAGGCCTAAGCCAACTCCTGCACCTCCCATTCTCAAGCTTCGTCTTCCGGAGAGGGGGATGGGCCTTCTCCCTCGGTTCGTCCCTCCGCAGGACTGCCCGGTCTGGTCGCCACGGAGACCCTGGCAGGGCGGAGAAGACGGTCTCCCAGGAGGTATCCCTTTTGAAACTCCTCCACAATGGTCTGAGGCTCGTGGTCCTCGGTTTCGACCTGCATCATGGCTTCGTGGAGATTAGGGTCAAAAATCCCGCCCACCGACTCTATCGGCTTAAGGCCGTGCTTTTCCAGGACTCTCATCAGATCTTTCAGGGTCAGTTCCACACCCTGGATCAAGGCTTCGGGGCTGTTGTTCTTCTCCCCTGAAGCGTGCTCCACCGCTCTCTGAAGATTATCGATAAAGGGAAGCAGATCTCGAATCAAGGCCTCGTTGCCGTACTTCAGAAGATTCGCCTTCTCCCTCTCGACTCTCTTCTTGTAGTTCTCGAGCTCGGCGTAAGCGCGGAGAAACTTCTCGTAGTTGTCCTGGGCGAGCCGCTTCTGCTCCTCCAGAGCCCTTTTCAGTTCCTCGCTGGTTGCGGCTCTCCGCTTCTTTTTCCGGGAGGCCTCATGAGCGGTCTCTGCCTGATTAGACTCCCCGCCTTCCTCCATGGGTTTCCCCTGACTCCCCCCCTTGACTGGCATCTCTTCCATGATATCCCCTAGGCACCAGCCTCAGCCATGCTCTCTGTCAACAGCTGAGCGGTGTAACTCACGAGTGGAATGATTCTGGAGTAGTTCATGCGCATAGGGCCGATGACTCCCAGGGTCCCCCGAGAGGAATCAGGCGTGCCATAGGTGGCAGCGACAAGGGTACACTCCGCCATATCGCTCCGGTCAAACTCTGTCCCGATTATGGTCTGCACCCCCCGCGACTCCAGACTCTGGTCCAGGAGCTTGAGGAGAAAGCTCTTCTCTTCAAGGGTCTGGAGAAGGCGCTTCATCTTTTCGGTGCTGCTGAACTCGGGAGCATCGAAGATCTTGACCTTCCCCTCCATATACAGCTCTCTATCTTCGGTCTCCAGGAACGCCCTTTCGCCGAGCTTGAGGGCTCTTTCCATTAGCCGGTCGTATGCGATCCTCTCCTTCTCCATCTCTTCCAGGATCCTCTTGCGCACTTCGGACAGGGTCAAACCCGAAAGGATGGAATCGAGATACCGGGTAATCTTGTCGAGATAGTCCTGGCCCAGATCCTCGTCGGTATCGAGGCGCTTGTTCTGGATGGTCCCTGAAGTGGTAACGAAGATAGCCAGGACCTGAAACGGGCCCACGCGGACAAACTGGATATGTTTGAATCTCATCTTGCCCAACTCTGGAGCGATGACCAGGCCGAGATAGTTGGAAGTGGCCGAAAGGATACGACAGGTCTCTTTGAGGGTTTGCGTCATGTCGAGCTTCGAAGGATGATAGTTCCGTCTGATCCGGTCTCGCTCGTGCCGGGTCAGTTTCCTCACATTCAGTATGGAATCGACATAACAGCGAAAAGCCTTGTCGGTTGGAACCCTCCCCGCCGACGGATGGGGCTGCGAAAGATATCCCATCTCGGTGAGGTCGGCCATAACGTTTCTAATGGTGGCCGGACTCAGGTCCAAGCCGTATCGCCTCGCCAAACTCCTCGAACCAACCGGCCCGGCCGAGGCCACATACTCGCGGATTATGGCCGTCAGGATCTTCCGCACCCTCTCGGAGTCCATCAGGTTGTCGGGCAGTTTCGAACGGGAACCCATAGGCTTTGTTATGAAAATTCCTTAGATATTAGATAATTATACCCAAACCTCCCTTAAAATAACCATCTCCGAGGGCTTTGTCAAGTTTCGCTCTCCTCAAAATCCGGGTGGTAGAAAAACTGATCAAACACCCGGTGGTGTTCCGTCCAGCGCGAGTTTGAGCGGCTCGATTTCTCGAGAAACTCCTGGACCCCGTTGAACTTAGCGTCCATGTCATCGAGATGATGGAGGACGATGGCCTCCAGGGTCTTCGGCCTCTTGGGCGAACCCCAGGCATACTGCCCGTGATGACTGAGGATCATGTGTTTCAAAATCAGGGCCAATTCTTCGGAGAAACTCTCCAGGCCGGCGATCTTCTCATCCAGCATCTCGACTCCTATCACGAGATGGCCGAGAAGGCGCCCCTGGTCGGAATAGTCGAAGGATCTCTCAGAGGTGAGCTCTTGGACCTTGCCGATGTCGTGGAGGATAGCCCCGGCGATCAACACGTCCCTGTTCAATCCTTCGTAGATCTCACTCACGGCGAGCGCCAAGCGGCACAGATTGAGGGTATGTTCGAGAAGGCCCCCGATATAGACATGGTGGAGTTTCTTGGCAGCCGGTGCTCTCTTGAAGCTCGAAGCGAATTCCGGATCACCAAAGAAAGCGTCGAGTAGTTCCCGTAGGTCCCGGTTTTCCACACCCCTCGCAACGGTTCTGAGTTCATCCCACATGCCCTCAATGTCCCGGTTGCTTCTCGGAAGAAAGTCGGAGGGATCAACCGAAGTGCCGCAGAGGCGCTGGATGTGGCGGATGGAAATCTGCAACGTGTCCTGGTACCTGCTCACCCGGCCCTTGACTCTGACAAAATCGTCCCTCTCGAAGGCCTTTGCGGTCTCAAATGCCTGTTCCCAGACTCTCCCCTCGATCTCACCGGTCCGATCAGAAAGTCTCAACCTGAGATATGGAGCTCCCGAGCGGGTCTCGGCCATGCGCTTTTCGCTCACCAGGAAGACGCCGTCTATTGCCTGGTCCTCAACCATTTCGCCCACGTAGACCCCTTTCATCACTTCCTCCTCGTCCTGTCCCTGAAATGGTCGTACCCCAGACCAGCAGGGTGGTACGGCTTTTGATCCCCTCCGACAAGGGTAAGATTCCCGGCACGAGCCGTCACCTCGCCTATCGGGTGGACCGGAAGACCATCGAGTCGTGCGCAGCTCGGGTCCCCTTCAAGGAGGTCCCGGGGAGCCGTGAAAACCAGTTCATAGTCCTCCCCCCCTGCCAGAACCAGATCCATGGGACTGTGATGGTAGTGGGACGCCCATCTTTCAAAGGCCTCGGACCGGGGTACTTTCTCGACCCAAACCCGCGCTCCCACTCGACTCTCCTCCATTATGTGCCCCAGATCCGCCAGAAGCCCATCGCTGATATCGATCATCGCGCTCGCACACCCCGACTCGGCGATCTTTCTTCCCTTGAGAACCTGTGGGACCGGCGCCAGGTGCTTCCGGACAAGCCCCAGAAGATCTCCGTCCCTTCCCCTGATCTCGCCCCTGTAGGTGAAATCCCTCGGTCTCAACCCCCTTTGGCGAAGGATCTCCAGACCAAGGGCCGAATCCCCGAGGGGGCCCGTCACGTAGATACGGTCCCCGGGTTGAGCCCCTCCTCGGCAGACCATCTCCCCGGGGGGGCTGTGACCGATGGCCACCCCGGTGATCACGAGGTTCGCCGCAGCCGTAATGTCCCCACCCACAAGCAGAACACCGTAGGTCTCCGCCGACTCGCCGATCCCCTGGAAAAAGCGCTCTACAAAAGAGAGTGAAAGACCTTTGGGAATCCCCAACGAGAGGAGGAAGAACCGAGGCGTACCTCCCATTGCAGCCAGGTCACTGAGATTGACGGCCAGGGATTTCACACCGAGAAGGTAGGGCAGAGTCGACTGGCGGCTGAAGTGTACGTTCTCGACGAGCGTGTCCGTTGTGACAAGGACCGAATGGCCCGGGGGGAACCGGAGAGCAGCCGCGTCATCTCCGATCCCGGACAGAACAAAGGGCGAAGCCCTCGAGTACCTCTTCCGGATTCTCCGGATCAGTCCGAATTCGCCGATCTCTGTGATTTCGGTCTTTCCCATCAGCCGCTGTTGGTTCTCGCCCCCCAATTTCCTGCCGCGCTCCCCTGCCCTGCATCCGCCTTCCCGCTGTCCCTACAGGAGGCGGGCAGAACACAGGTGATTCGATAAAACAATTTTACCCTCATCAGCCGATCCCGGCAAGGTTCGCCCATCAGGGCAGAGGCTTACTGGTATGGATCTTGCTAGAGAAGAATACCGAGCAACAAAGAGGAAAGATCCCATGACCAGGAGAAAGTTCGCTCTTTCTCTCGGGGGTGCCGTGGGGCTCATGCTTCTCCTCTCCCTGTGCTTCGGGAGATCCAACCCCCCCGGGGAGACCATCGTCTCAAGAAATCCGGCGCACCAGCCCCGTAGCTCTCGACAGACGAACCCGAGCGCCCTTCCGGAGGTGACCCGGTCGGTTCCAGTGGTCCGCGCAAACCCACCCCCCCCACAGGGGATTCCAGAAGAGGCTTTGAAGGATGTACGTCCTGTCGAGCCGATAGAGGTTTCATCGAGGGCCTTTCGGCCCGCCTTCCCGGAGATCCAACCAGGCCTGAAAGACCGGGCCGAACCACGCATGGATCTTGCTGTCTCGAAACCTCCGCCGGTGGTCCCGCATCCCGGACGCCAAACTGTGGCAAAGCTCTGTGGAGGCTCGATGATTTCGTCCTGTGCGGGCCGGAATTTCACCCAGTGTGAGTTCGCCCTTCTCCTCCTCGACCTCTTGGACCTGGAAACTCGGGAGACCTGTGAGGGCGCCTTCGCCCTTCTCGAATCCCTCCACATCGGCCCTGTCGGAGGTTGGGCAAAGGCCGATCCTACGAGGATCTTGACCCCACAGGAGATGGAAGAGGTGCGATGTTCCGCCTCTTTGGCGGCTGACCAAGGCTTGATCTCGGCGTCGTCCTCGGTGATTGTCGCTCGCCTGAACAGATTCTGCGAGGAATTGAAGGCAAGCCTCGAGGCCGTGCGCGAGTCGGGCATCATAAGGGGTAAGACCGACGTACCGCCGATAACAGGCTACCAGGGAGGAACAGAACGTGTGGCCAGTCCGCCGTTCTAGAGACCTCTTTTCGGAGAGAAATACGATATAGGCGCCTCATGGTCAGGGCAAAGGGAATATGGGCAACCTGTGCCGCGGTTTTCTCCATCTTTACTCTGTTTTCCTACGGGGCCGCCGGTAACCTTCATGTGGGGCCGCTCAGGATCCACCCCTATGCTACGGTCTCTGCGGCGCATACTGACAACGTATACCTTACAAGAGCCGATAGAGTGAGCGACACCTTTTTCCTGATTTCTCCGGGTGTCGAGCTGCTTTTGCCCATGAAGAAAAACGCCCTTAGCTTCAACTATACCGCTGACAGCTACAACTATAGAGAAGAGAAAAAGGCAGATCGGACGGTTCACAATGCCACGGGGACCCTCAGCCTGAATCAGTGGAAAAGGCTGAAGGTCCAGGCAAGGGACGGGTTTACCCGCGGGGCCGATCGACCGTACTTCAAAGGGGACCAAACCCATCCCTTTACGTGGAACAGTCCGGGCCTGAGTGTCGACTACGATCTCAACAGATGGCTCGGCGTGGGAGCGGCTTACACGGGCGAAACAAAGAAGTACGACCGTTCATTGGATCAGATCGATGATTACAAAGGGACCGAGCTGACAGGGAGTCTCTATCTCAAGATGCTTCCGAAGACGTCTCTGGTGGCGTCTTACGGATATCGAACCCGCAGCTACGACAACCGCGAGTCGGAGGACAGCTACTCCAACAGAATCGAGGGAGGAATAACCTGGGAAATCGCTGCCAAGAGCACGGGAACGGCCCGGGTGGGGTATATGCGGACAGACTACCACAGGCTCAGCAGGAGCGACAGTGCCTTCTCCTATCTTATCAGTATTACTCATCGGTTGCGGCCAAAGACCACCCTGTCGGTCGAGGGGGTCCGGCGCATCCTCGACACCAGCCGGGCCGACAGGAATCTCGCCTTCGGCAGCGGTTACGTTTCCACTCAGATCAGGGCAACCCTCTCCCACCGCTACCGGAAGCTCACCGGAAGGCTTAAGGTGGGTTACATCCATGACGAATATCTTCACGACGATAGCGGCTTGGGAAAGAAGAGAAAAGACGATCTCTACACAGGAGAGCTCTCCGTCGACCATGCCCTGCGCAGATGGTTGAGGCTTGGCGGAGCCTATCGGTACACTCGACTTAATTCCAACTTCCCAGCAGAGGAATACGGTGAGAACACTATCATGATCTACGTCTCCCTTATCCTCTAGACAGGTTCTCCATGGGGTTTAGGAACACGGTTTGGATTCTCATATTCTCTCTGGTTCTTGCGGCCCTCCTCCCGGCCCGCCGGTGCAGGCCGGAGGCCGACTACACCATCGGGCCGGGTGACGTCCTGGCAATCAGGGTGTGGGGCAACGATGACCTGACCAGGGATGTAGTGGTATCACCAGACGGGAGCTTCTGCTTCCCTCTGGTAGGAGAGGTGCAGGCACGGGGACGCTCCTCGGACGAGGTGGGTAGAATCCTTTCCCGGAGGCTGGCCGACGGGTACCTCGTCGATCCTCAGGTCGAGGTATCGGTAAAGGAATACAGGAGCAAGAAGGTATACGTTCTCGGGGAGGTAGTCAGGCCGGGGGCATATCCGCTCGAAAGCCGGGCCTCTATCATCGAAATCATCTCGAAGGCCGGAGGCCTCGGTGAGAATGCGGGAGATATGGTCGAGATTATCCGTGCCCGGAAAGACTGGAAAAAGAACAAGCCCCTCAGGCCGGATGAGGAAGGTGTAGGGCAGGTAATCCAGGTTGACCTCCGGGGGCTTCTTGCGGGTAAGCTCACCGGACAGGATCTGGAAATCAGGGACGGAGACACGATTTTCGTTCCCCAAGGGCAGGTTTTCTACATTTTCGGGCAGGTGGACCAGCCGGGAAAGTACCGGTGGGAAAAGGAACTCACGGTCCTCAAGGCCGTGATCATTGCCGGAGGATTCACGGACATCGCCTCCAAGAGGAGAATCAAGATCCGCAGGAAAGACCCCCAAGGAGAGAAGAAGATCCGCGCACGGCTGGACACCCCGGTGGAGCCCGGGGATACCGTCATCGTTCCGGAGAGCTTCTTCTGAGGGCGCCTCCACGGCTTCTGACTATCCGGTCGATGAGACCCGTTGTCGATATGCCTTCCACATAGGGAACGATAACCACCTCACCTCCGGCCTCCTCTACGATCTCTCTTCCTATGGTGGTCTCCCTTGTCCAATCCCCTCCCTTTACCAGCACGTGGGGTCTCAAAAGGGATATGATCCTGTGGGGATCGATCTCGTCAAAGACGGTCACGTAGTCCACGCAGGCCAAAGCCGCGACCACCTCAGCCCTGTCCTGCTCGCCGTTGATAGGGCGGGAAGGGCCTTTCAGCCGAGCAGCCGAGCGATCGCTGTTAACGGCCACTACCAGGATGTCTCCAAGGGATCTTGCTTTCTCCAAGTACCGGACATGCCCCACATGGAGAAGATCGAAGCAGCCGTTGGTGAAGACCACCTTCCTCCCGGCAGCCCTGTGCCGATCGATAACCTCCGCGAGCTCCGCCTCACTCTTGATCTTGTCTCTCATACAAAAACAAGGGGTCAAGTCTCGTTTTGGGTCTTTCTCAGGGAAGAAAGGACTCCCTCAACCCTCTCCCTCAACCTCGGATCTTCGGCAACCCGCCGCTTCGTTCTCCTGAAGATACCACTCACGGTAGTGTATTTGGGAACCTCGAAATTTTCGCCTATCTCTTTCAAGCTGTCCCCTCGCAAGCGCCGACAAAGATAGATGGCAACACTTCTTGGCTCGTTGAAGACCCCCCTCCTCGTTGAAAACAAAACGCCTCGATCGATCCTATAGTGCTCACATACCACCTCTTTGATTCGATCCGGTTCAGGTGCCAGTCGCTTCGATTCGGGTATCTCTTCATTCAGTTTCTCTGTGAAAAACCGATTCCTTATCGAATCGACAAAACCCTCGGAGCCGAGAACTGAAGGCACCTTCTTACCTTTGAACAATCTATCTAGCCGCTCATCCTTTTCATCAGATACTGACATAAACTCGCAGTATCGTCTCAGCCTTTCTGACTTGTGCGTGGAGAGCATAGAAAGAACGTACTCCTTGTAAAGCCACTTCCACCCGTCATCTGCCGAAAGGTATCCCTTATGGCTACTCCAGGTATATCCATCTGGATCTTGCGTCAGTCCGGCCCGCACTGGATTTCGATGAATATATCTGACCAACTGCAGCAGATAAGCATCAGCCTCTATCAGAATCGATCTGTACCGGCCCCGAAACACCTGCCCGTCACAATCGTGAACCCTGTTGAAACGCTGGGTGTAGACCCCATCTATATGACGCATGCATCTAGATATATTGGCTTCCGGTGTCTGGACGAGAAGATGGTAGTGATTCGGCATCAAACAGTAGGCGGCTATCCGCAGATTCCACATATCCCTGGCCTCTTTGAGGAGGTCGATAAACCGAGCATAATCCCCTTCACCGGCAAAAGCGACCTCACCCCGCCTCCCACGATTCAAGACATGATACCATGCGTCCCTGTACTCTATTCTCAACGGTCTGGACATGTCTGGATTCATAAACGAATCGACCCGAAGAGTCAAGTCAAACCTGGGCCTAGTTCCCCACTAAGACTCAAGTCGAGATTTGATCCCTTTGTCTTTTGGTCGGCTAGGGGTTCCCGGCTGTTGACAAAAGTCACCGATTGTTTTAGTGTTCTGCCTTGGTCCGGGAAGTGTTTGCACCCCTCTGCGGAGGCAGGTCGCCCTTGTTGCCGGCGGTTTTGGGTCCGCTCCTCTTGGTGAGATTTTCTGATGGATAGGCCATTGATCCTGGCATCTGCCTCTCCCAGACGGCGGGCTCTCCTTGAGAGCGTCGGGATTGAAATCGAGGTCGTACCGAGCAGCGTCGAGGAGGTTCTGAAAGGGAAGGAGGATCCAAGGAGCCACGTGCTGCGCCTGGCAACGGAGAAGGTGGAGGATGTGGCCGCTCGTTTCTGGGACAGGTGGATTATCGGCGCGGATACGGTCGTCGTGGCCCGTGGAGAGATCCTCGGAAAACCTCAATGCCCAGAGGAAGCCGAACACATGCTCTCTCTTCTGAGCGGCAGATACCACCGGGTGTTGACCGGATACGTCATTACCAGGAAGAGGGAGCCGGCTTTTGCCAGCGGGGTCGTGGAGACAAGAGTGAAAGTGAAAGACCTCAGCCCGAGCGAGATCAAGTGGTACGTCCGGACAGGTGAGCCCTTTGGCAAGGCCGGAGGGTATGCCATCCAGGGTGCAGGGGCCTTCATGGTCGAGAGAATCGAAGGATCCTACACGAATGTGGTGGGCCTTCCCCTCTGCCAGGTCTTGGAGTCCCTCCGTGCCTTGGGAGCGATCGACTGGAGTACCCGGCACGAACACCAAGGGAGGCCGCAAGATGAGTCTGATTAGGGAGAACGTCCTGAGAGTCAAAGAGGCCATAGACAAAGCGGCGCAACGGGTGGGACGCAATCCAGCCGAGGTGCGCCTGGTGGGTGCCTCAAAGACCGTCGACGTGGAGAGGATCAAGGCGGCCATCGAAGCGGGCGTCACCATCTTCGGAGAAAACTATGTCCAAGAGGCGGCAAGAAAGATTGAAGCCCTGGCCGGACAGGGGGTCTCGTGGCATCTCATCGGGCATCTCCAGAAGAACAAGGCCAGGCACGCCGTGAGACTCTTCGACATGATCCACTCCGTGGATTCCGTCAGCCTGGCTGAGGAACTCGAAAAAAGGGCCCGCCTTGCAGGCCGGAGACTCGAGGTGCTCGTGGAGGTCAATCTCTCAGGTGAGACCACCAAGTGGGGAGTGAGAGAAGAGGAGGTAATCCCTCTAATCGGGGAGATCAGCAGGCTCCCGAATCTCTCTTTCAAGGGATTGATGACCATGCCTCCTTTCTTCGACGATCCTGAAGATTCACGGCCATACTTTGTCCGGCTCAGAACCCTCGGAGAGAGGATCGTGTCGGAAAAGATCCACACGGGCCCCCTGGACTTGTCCATGGGGATGTCAAACGACTTCGCAGTGGCCGTTGAGGAGGGGGCGACATTGGTCCGAGTGGGGACGGCCATCTTCGGTCCGAGGCCGTTGAAATGACGGGACAGGGGAGAGACCCGTGAACCTCTTTTCACCCCTTTTGAAGAGGTATCTTCTCTGCCAGGCAATCCTGCTCATCCCTGTGGGATGCGGCAAGAAGGGCCCGCCTATCCCCTACGACGTAACAGTGCCGAGGGCGATCTCAGATCTTGAGGTGCTGGTCCGTGAGGCAAAGCCTCTCCTGGAATGGTCGATACCCCGGAAGGCGGTCGATGGGTCCGAGGTGAGGGAACTCGGAGCATTCCGCATTCTGAGAGAAGAGACTCCCCTTCAAGAGAAGTGGTGCGAGGAATGCCCGGAACGGCTGGAGCTCCTTGACGTGCTTGAGTTGGGAGAAGACAAGAAGAAGGGGGACTTCTCAATAGTGGGCAATAGGGTCGTCTACCAGGACAAGCGGGTTGCCTATGGTCACGTCTATGTCTACAGGGTCATCTCGGTGACGACTAGGGGGTATGAAAGTGCTCCCTCGAATCGGGCCGTTCTTTACTGGGATACTCCACCGGCGCCTCCCGCACATGTGGAGGCAACACCCGAGGACAGGGCTGTGAGTCTTGTCTGGGATCCTGTGGAAGGCGCCCAAGGGTATCGCATCTACCGTGGGCACGAGGAGGGTGGGTTCGGCGAACAGCCGACTGCAAGGCTGGGACCGAATGAGCTTTCCTATCGGGATACAGGCCTCACCAACGACGTCACCTATGTCTATGCTGTCCGCTCTGTCAGGAAGATCGGGCAAACCTGGCTTGAGAGCCTGAACTCGTCGCTTTCCACCTGTACGCCAAAGGACATGACACCGCCGGCCCGCCCCCAGGGGCTCCTCGCCGTCCCTTTGGCCGGAGGAATCGAGCTGAGCTGGCAGAGAAATCTCGAGGAGGATCTACTCGGGTATTTTGTCTACCGGAGGGGTCTGGAAGAAGGGGCGTACAGCCGTCTGAACGAAACCCCCTTGAAAGTCCCCCTTTACCTGGACAGGACCGCCCTCTTAGGAGAGACTTACCTTTACACGGTGACGGCTGTGGACGGTTCTCCCCAGAGAAACGAGAGCCCATTTTCCGAGCCGGTGAGAGTGAGATACGTGAGATAGCAAGCCCGAGTCCCGGCCTGAGAGGCCGAAGGTGGAGATGGATCGTGCACTTTTTCGACTATCGCAAAGACCTGCTCCATTGCGAGTCAGTTCCAGTTGACGCCGTCGCCCAGAAGGTGGGGACCCCTTTCTATCTCTACAGCTTTGCCACGATGGAGCGCCATTTCCGTGTCTTTGACGATGCCTTTCGGTCCGTCCCCCACCTTGTCTGCTATTCCCTGAAGGCCAACTCGAATCTTGCGCTCATACGGATCTTTGAAAGGATGGGAGGCGGCGCCGACGTGGTGTCCGGAGGGGAGCTTTTCCGTGCTCTCCGGGCGGGCGTCCGACCTGCCAGTATCGTCTTTTCAGGTGTCGGAAAGACCTCGGGTGAAATCCACTACGCCCTGGAGAAGCGGATTCTCATGTTGAACGCCGAGTCATCGCAGGAGCTTGCCGCCGTGGATGATCAGGCCGGTAGGCTGGGAGTGCGGGCGCCTGTGGCACTGCGCATCAACCCGGACGTCGACCCGAAGACGCATCCCCATATCGCCACAGGGCTCAGGGAAAACAAGTTCGGCATTGAGTTCGGCCGGGCCCTTTCCCATTTCAAGATGGCGAAAAGCCTGAAAAACCTCGAGGTCGTCGGGGTCGACTGTCATATCGGGTCCCAGTTGGTCGAAGTCGGGCCTTTTGTAGAGGCATTGAAGAGATTGAAGGACCTGGTGGCCGCCCTGGAACAGGAAAACATCAGGATCCGCTATCTCGATCTCGGCGGGGGCCTGGGCATCACTTACGGGTCCGAGGCACCGCCTCTTCCCTCGGAATACGCCCAGGCGATTCTGAAGGAGACCGAGGACCTTGACGTCACCCTCGTCTTTGAACCCGGCCGGGTAATCGTAGGAAACGCGGGGATCCTGGTTACACGGGTGATATATACCAAGGAGACCTCCGAGAAGTTCTTCGTTATCGTCGATGCGGGAATGAACGACTTCATACGCCCCTCCCTGTACGGGTCATTCCAGGCCATTCTGCCCGTCGAGAGGCGGCCGGGAAGGGAAGTAGTGGCCGACGTGGTGGGACCCATCTGCGAATCCAGCGACTTTTTTGCCAAGGGGAGGACCATCGTCGAGCCCAAGCAGGGGGATCTTCTTGCCGTCATGAGTGCCGGGGCCTACGGGTTGTCAATGGCCTCCAACTACAACTCCCGGCCCAGGGTCTGCGAGGTCTTGGTAAAGGGTTCCACCCCCTATCTCATTCGCCAGAGAGAGACCTACGAGGATCTGATACGGGGTGAAGAGATCCCGGATTTCCTCCACTAGAGGAAGGCTTCAGGTCACCGAAGCAGCAGACTCAGGAAACTCCGAGTCTTCGTAAAGGAGAATGATGATGGTCAAGGCGATCGTTGTAGGAGCCGGCGGAAGGATGGGGAAGAGGATAATCCATACGATCCTCCAGACTCCAGGAATCACCCTGGCGGGGGCCGTGGAGAAGGAGGGCCACCCCGCAGTGGGAAGGGATGTGGGTGAGCTTGCAGGAGAGGGTGGAGTAGGGGTGTTTGTCGAATCCGACCTCGACCGTGTGGCCGGATTGGGAGAGGTCATCGTGGATTTCACCATCCCTGAGGTCTCCATGAAGAGTCTGGAGACTGCAGTCCGAGGCCGGATGGCACTGGTTATCGGCACCACCGGGTTCTCTTCGGACCAGGTGGAGCGGATCAGAGCCGAGGGGAGCAGGACTCGGTGTGTGGTGGCTCCCAACATGAGTGTGGGGGTAAACGTCATGTTCAAGATCGTCGAAGAGGCGGCCAGGGCCTTGGGACCCGACTACGACGTGGAGATCATCGAGGCCCATCACCGCTTCAAGAGGGATGCCCCCAGCGGAACGGCCATGAAGCTCGGCGAGAGGATCGCGAGGGCTCTGGGAAGGGACCTCGAAAGGGTTGCGGTTTGGGGCAGGAAGGGCATGGTGGGAGAAAGAAAGCCCGCCGAGATCGGCATAGCGGCCGTCCGCGCGGGGGACATCGTGGGGGATCATACCGTAGTGTTTGGAGGGATCGGGGAACGGCTGGAGTTGACCCACCGGGCACACAGCCGGGACAACTTCGCCCGGGGCGCCGTCAAGGCGGCTCTCTGGGTGGTCAAACAGCCCGAGGGCCTCTATGATATGCAAGACGTCCTCGGCTTGAGAGAGAGAAGGGAAAGAGCATGAGATTGATTCGCTACCGCCATGGAAATCGGATCTCTTACGGCCTGTTCAAGGGCGAAGATGTCTTCTGCCTTGCAGGAGACGTTTTCGGAGAGTTCAGAGAGGGCCAGAGGGTCGCCCCTCTTGACGGGGTCACCCTCCTCTCCCCTGTACCGCCCAGCAAGATCGTGGCCGTGGGGTTGAACTACCGGGATCACGCCGAGGAGGTGGGGGCCAGGATACCCGAAGAACCCCTGATCTTCCTGAAACCCTCGACCGCCGTCATCGGCCCCGGAGAGCCGATCATCTATCCCCCTATGAGCTCTCAGGTCGATTACGAGGGAGAACTCGGCGTGGTGGTGAGGAGGCGGGCTGCCCGCATCTCGCCGGATGAAGCCGGGAATTTCATCCTCGGATACACGTGCATCAACGACGTTACAGCCCGGGATCTCCAGAAGAAGGACCGCCAGTGGACAAGGGCCAAGGGCTTCGATACCTTTGCCCCTTTGGGACCCTGGATCGAAACGGATCTCGATCCACGCAGCCTCAAGTTGGAAACCTTTCTGAACGGGGAACTCAAACAGTCCTCTAACACCGCGAACCTCATCTTCGACTGCCACCAACTGGTCAGCTTCGTTTCGCACGTCATGACCCTCATGCCGGGCGATGTCATCGCAACGGGCACCCCTTCCGGGATCGGCCCCATGTCGGTAGGAGACAGGGTGGATGTAGTCATCGAGGGGATAGGGACGCTGACAAACACGGTTACAAAGCAGCACGATACGCCGACCGGCTGAACAGGGGAGCCGACCCAAAGGAGGCAACCATGGAAACCGAAAGATCCGAAGCACTCTTTGCCCAGGCTCAAAAGTGGATTCCCGGCGGAGTAAACAGCCCAGTACGTGCCTTCCGCACCGTTGGAATTCCGCCGCGCTTCATCGATCACGCCCGAGGCTCGAAGCTCTACGATTCCGACGGAAACGAGTATATCGACTATGTTGGGTCCTGGGGACCCATGATCGTCGGCCACTCCCACCCGGACGTGGTCAGGGCGCTGAATGAAACAGCGGCACGGGGGTTGAGTTTCGGTGCCCCCACGGCCCTCGAGGTGGAACTGGCCCACAAGGTGATCGATGCAGTCCCCTCGCTCGAAATGGTGAGGATGGTCAACTCCGGGACCGAGGCCACCATGGCCGCCATCCGCCTGGCCAGGGGCTATACGGGACGGGACAAGGTCATCAAATTTGAAGGGGCCTACCACGGCCACGGCGACTATCTGCTCGTCAAGGCGGGCTCAGGGGCGACGACCCTGGGGGTCCCGGACAGCTTGGGTGTTCCCGCCGACTTCGCAAGGCACACCCTGACGGCCCGCTTCAACGACCTCGATTCGGTGAAGGCGCTGGTCGAAGCCCACCCGGAGGAGGTGGCCTGCGTCATCCTTGAGCCGGTGGCGGGAAACATGGGTGTCGTGGCACCGAGACAAGGGTTTCTCCAAGGCCTGCGCACGATTTGCGACGAAAGAGGCATTGTACTCATCTTCGATGAAGTCATGACGGGCTTCCGCGTGGCCTACGGCGGGGCACAGAGTCTGTACGGCGTCATCCCGGACATGACTTGCCTGGGAAAGATCATAGGCGGCGGTCTCCCCGTAGGTGCCTACGGCGGAAAAAGGGAGATCATGGAGCTCGTTGCACCTCTCGGGGGGGTCTATCAGGCCGGCACCCTTTCGGGCAATCCCCTGGCCATGACCGCGGGGTTGGAGACCTTGAAGATCCTTGAGGCAGAGGGTGTCTATGAGAGCCTGGAGATGAAGGCCGAATTCCTCTGCGACGGCATCTCCCAGGCCGCCCGTGAAGCGGGAATCGAGATCCGGTGCTCCCACGTGGGTACCATGCTCACGGTCTTTTTCACGCCCTCCCCCGTGGAGAATTACGAGGAGGCAAGAAAGAGCGATACCAAGGCCTTTACTCGCTATTTTCTCCTCATGTTGGACCAGGGTATCTACCTGCCGCCCTCTCAGTTCGAGGCGGCCTTCATCTCCCTGGCCCACACCGAGGAGGACCTGGAAAGAACCGTAGGAGCCGCACGCAAGGCCTTCAGGAGCATGGGCGGGTAGGCCCTGAGAGCGCAGGGGGGCTGCCCACGGGCTTCTTCCCGTGCCGGCCCCGGATCCTGTCGGACCGACAAAGCCCGGTGCGGACAAGGCCGGGCTCCTGTAGGGAGTTCAAGGAAAGATGACCAGAGGACTTCTCCTGTTAAGCCTGGTTCTCGGATGCCTCTGCACCGTCTCCCATCTCTCTCATGCCTCTGAACCCGTGGGGGATGAGGGGACGTTCGAGGTCGAGAGGATCCAGAGGGAGCGGGAGGAGAAGAACCGGTTTTTCCGTTGGGACCCGAGGTCTCCCCTGAGACCCGAGGATCAGAGACGCTTCCGGGGACTGGCCTATTATCCCGTCGACCCCGGCTGCGTCTTTTCCGGCCCCCTCGAGAGAAACTCATCTGGAAAAACCGAATACGTGAGGCTTCCCACCAGCAGAGGTAATTTCCGAACCTACGTCAGAGTGGGTACCTTCAGGTTTCGGATGCACCACAGGGAGTTCTCCCTAGCCGTCTACCGTTTCGTGGGAAGGTCGACCCTGTTTCTGCCCTTCAGAGACAAGACAAACGGCCACGAGACGTACGAGAACGGACGCTATGTCGATGTGAGGCTTGCAGGGGGCGACATGATCGTTGTCGACTTCAACAGTGCTCATAATCCCTACTGTGCCTACAACCCGAAGTACACATGCGCCTTTGCCCCAGAGGAGAACGTTCTGGATACAGCGGTCCGCTGCGGCGAAAAGACGTTTCTACCCCTCCCCTGAGCCAACGGCTTTCCGCTTTTGCAAGGACAGCAAAAATTCGGTTGACACGGAGGGGAGCGTATGTTAATAAAATCACATGCTTCCCGGACTCTCTCCGGGAGGAAAAAACCTTACAAATCAATGCATTGCAATTAGCTTGAAGGCTGACGGCACAAAAAGGCTGATCTTCCTGGTAGGTCACTACGGCACTATCGGCCTTGAAATGGGCCTTTCGGTAGCCATCGGGCTCTTTATAGGGATCGTCCTTGACCGTTATCTCGGTACAAAGCCATGGATGGCTCTCATCTTCTTGATTCTAGGTGTGGTGGCGGGTTTCCGAGCTCTTTTCCGCGTTGTCAAGGAGATCCAGAAACAAGACCGGCCTGCCAACAAGGGGAAGGAATGAACACGGCCTGGACGCTTTCTAGGATCGACTCGATCGAGAGGATCAACCTCTATGTGGCAGGAGTCCTCTGTGCCGGAAGTCTCCTGTTCAGGTCTCTCTCGGTGACCATTGGTGTGGCCTTGGGGGCATTCATCGTGGCAGCCAACTTCTGGTGGCTGAGGCGGCTGGTGGAACGGGCGATGGCCAAAGGAGAAGGGCGAAAGAAAAGTCTGTACGGGCAGTATGTGCTCAAGCTTCTGCTGTTTCTTGTCCTTCCCTGTGCGATCGTCTACTATAGGGAATACCTATTCAAT